>NZ_JBHVER010000220.1:0-12439 GCF_042802195.1 Kitasatospora sp. NPDC057500
CGCGCCGGGGGCCCAAACCGTTTTCCGCACCTCTGCCGAAGCTGTGACCCGGCCCACGAAGGGGCAGGTCGGGGGCCGAACGGGGGGCCGGTGCGGGTGCGATCGAAGCTGCGGTCATCTTTAATGCCAATGATGTTGACGGTGCGTCAGTTGATACGAAGTTGCGGAGGATAGCGCTGTGGCCATGTCACGGTCAAGGTCTATCTTTTCCGTCCACGCTTGGATCAAATGACGTCCACCTGTCTTTCATTGGTTTACCGGAAGGCCAAGAGCCGGACCGGTTTGGGGAGGACGTCACAACGTTGAAGATGACCAGGAAAGCCGCTTCGGTCGCCTCGGCCGTAGCGGTCATAGCCGCGCTCGGCGCGGGGATGCTCCCGGGCACGGCCGTCGCCGCCGGTGCCGCCCCCGTTCCGCAGGACCCGGCCGATGCCGTCCTGACCAGCACCGAACACAACCTGCCCGGCCCGCTGACCGAGAAGGTCGAGGCCGAGTCGAAGGCCGCCACCGAGCAGCTGCTCGCCGGCACCGCCAAGATCGAGCAGCACGGCGGCAGCTCCAGCATCAAGCTGGGCAAGAACAAGTACGTCGAGCTCGCCCGTGAGCGCACGGACAAGATCTTCACCATCCTGGTGGAGTTCGGTGACGAGGTGGACAACACCACGACGACGCCGGACGGCAAGATCAAGTACGGCGGCACCCCCGGTCCGCAGCGCAACCAGATCGAGAAGCCGGACCCGGCGACCAACAACTCGACCCTCTGGCAGTCCGACTACAACCGGCAGCACTACCAGGACCTGTACTTCAGCAAGACCCAGGACTCGCTGAAGACCTACTACGAGAAGCAGTCCTCGGGCCGCTACTCGGTGGACGGCCAGGTCACCGACTGGGTGAAGGTCAAGTACAACGAGGCCCGCTACGGCTCGGACTACTGCGGCCAGCACGTCTGCGCCAACGCGCAGGACCTGATCCGCGACGCGATCGACACCTGGGTCGCCGACCAGAAGGCCAAGGGCCAGACGGACGAGCAGATCAAGGCCGCCATCGCGCAGTACGACCTGTGGGACCGGTACGACTTCAACCAGAACGGCAACTTCAACGAGCCGGACGGTTACATCGACCACTTCCAGATCGTGCACGCCGGTGAGGACCAGTCCGCCGGCGGCGGCAAGCAGGGTACTGACGCCCTGTGGGCCCACCGCTCGTACGTCTACGGCACCGGCGCCGGCACCACCGGCCCGGCCGGCAACAAGCTGGGCGGCACCCCGGTCGGCGGCACCGGCGTCTGGGTCGGCGACTACACCATGCAGCCCGAGAACGGCGGCCTCGGTGTCTTCGCCCACGAGTACGGCCACGACCTCGGCCTGCCGGACCTCTACGACACCTCCGGCAGCGGCATCGACAACTCGGTCGGCTTCTGGTCGCTGATGTCCTCCGGTTCCTGGCTGGGCGAGGGCAAGAGCTCGATCGGCGACATGCCGAACGACCTCGACGCCTGGAGCAAGCTCAAGCTCGGCTGGCTGAAGTTCGACAAGGCCAAGGCCGGCACCGAGTCGACCCACCACATCGGCCCGGCGGAGTACAACAGCAGGCTCCCCCAGGCGCTGGTCGTCGACCTGCCGAAGAAGGCCGTCACCACCACCATCAACAAGCCCTTCGCGGGTGCCAACGAGTGGTGGAGCGGCAGCGCGGACGACCTGAACGTCTCGCTGACCCGTGACGTCGACCTGACCGGCAAGACCAAGGCCACCCTGTCGGCCAAGGCCTGGTACGACATCGAGCAGGACTTCGACTACGGCTACGCCGAGGTCTCCACCGACGGCGGCACCAACTGGAAGGCCCTTGAGGGCACCTTCAACGGCGTCGCGCTGCCGAAGGACCCCTCGGGCAACGCCTCGCTGTCCGGCAACTCCGGCGGCAACTGGGGCGACCTCGTCCTCCCGCTGGACGCCTACGCCGGCCAGGCCGTCAAGGTCCGCTTCCGCTACGTCACCGACGGCGGCCTGCACCTCAAGGGCCTGGCCCTGGACGAGCTCGCGGTGACCGCCGACGGCGCCACCGTCTTCACCGACGGCGCCGAGAACGGCGACAACGGCTGGACCGCCAAGGGCTTCTCGCGGACCACCGGGTCGTTCACCAACGACTACAACCAGTACTACATCGCGGAGAACCGCCAGTACGTCTCGTACGACCGCACCCTCAAGGTCGGCCCGTACAACTTCGGCTTCGCCGACAAGCCGCTCTGGGTCGAGCACTACCCGTACCAGCCGGGTCTGCTGATCTGGTACTGGGACGAGTCGCAGAGTGACAACAACGTCACCAACCACCCGGGCCAGGGCCTGATCCTGCCGGTCGACTCGCACCCGACCCCGCTGAAGTGGAAGGACGGCACGCTGATGCGCCCGCGCATCAACGGCTACGACTCCACCTTCGGCTCGCGCAAGACCGACAGCCTGACCCTGCACCGCGCCGGTGTCGAGACGGTCGTCCCGAAGGCCAAGGGCGTCGACGAGTTCTCCGACCTGAAGTCCTACTGGTCGAAGGACAACCCGTACAGCAGCGTCATCGTCCCGAAGACGGGCACCAGCATCGAGGTCGAGAACGAGTCCTCGAACTACCTGGAGACCTGGATCCGCGTCCGCCCGGTCGACAACTGATCGACCGCGCTCTGACGCTCGGTCCCTGACCGGGCACCGCTGAACCGATCCGGCCCGCTCCCGCACCCGCGGGGGCGGGCCGGATTCTTCGTGTCCGGGCGGGCCGCGGGCGAAGGCGGGCGGTTTCCGGGTGGTCGCGGACCGTTCAAACCCGCGCTCCGGGTGGTGCTGCTCACAACCTCCGGCAGGGGTACGAGCGGGCGTAGTAGCCCGCCCGGGTGACGACCTCCGGCCGTCGCCCCATGAACGGACGATCCGACCGCATGATCGTTACTCCGTCGGTTTGAATTCCCGGCGCGATGATGACTACACGCCGTAGTACGTCACACGGTTTGGGACTCCGCTCGGTGACGGTTACACCTGAGTGGTCCCCCGCTCAGCAGCCCGACCGGGCTCAGCGTGCTGTCCCCGTACGTTCGTGAGGTCCGAGCTCCATGCCTTCCGTCCCGCCTCTGGGGCCGGCCCTGTGCCGGCTCGCCGACTCCTTCCTCCGGCAGACCGGCCGCAACCACTCCACCACCGCCGCCGCGGCCGGAGCGGCCGTGCTGACCGGCGCCCTGCTGCTGGCCGCCTCGGGCAGCGCCTCGGCCCAGACGGTCACCCCGACCACCCCCGGCAGCTCGGCGTTCACCGCGCAGCACGGGTCGGCGCGCACGTCGTCGCCGGTCGAGGTCGCGGGCCCGAGCCCGTACACGCTGCCGTCCGAGCAGGACTCGGCCCAGGAGTACGTCGGGGTGGCGGCCAACCTGACGGCGCCGCCCGCCGAGCCCGCGCCCGCACCGGAGCCCGCGCCCGCCCCGGCACCGGCGCCCGAACCGGCGCCCGCCCCCGCCCCGGAGCCCGCACCCGCCCCGGCCCCGGCACCGGCACCGGCACCGGCACCGGCACCCCAGTGGTCCGCCCCGGTCCCGGGCGCGCCGACCAGCAACCCGTACGGCGTGCGCAACGCCCACTACGCCGCCGGCTACCACACCGGTGTGGACTTCGCGGTCTCCACGGGCACCCGGCTGCTCGCGGTCGGCAACGCCACCGTGGTGTCGGCCGGCTGGGACGGCGCGTACGGCAAGGAGGTCGTGCTGCGGCTGGCGGACGGCCGGTACGCCCAGTACGCCCACATGTCGTCGATCTCGGTGTCGGCGGGCCAGCACGTCGCGGCCGGGCAGCAGATCGGCCGCTCCGGCAACACCGGCAACTCGACCGGCCCGCACCTGCACTTCGAGATCCGCTCCGCCAACCAGTACGGCGCGGTGATCAACCCGATCGCCTACCTGTCCGCGCGCGGGGTCACCGACTTCTGATCCCCCGTCCGGTCCGGCCGCTCAGTCCGTCGGCGCGGGTCTGCCGATCAGCCGGCAGATCTCCAGCGCGACGTGCTGGGCGGCCTCGACCGCCTGCTCCCGGGTGGCCTCCGCGACCGGCGGCCAGTCGACCGCGCACTCGGAGTCGAGCCCCTGGTCCTGGCGCAGCAGGAAGAGCGCCGAGTTGACGGTGAACAGGGACATCGCCGCGCGCAGCCGGTCCTCGAAGCTCGCCTCCGGACCGTGCATCAGCCGGACCAGCGCGATCATGCTGTCCCGGAACTCCCGCCCGGCCGCCAGGTCACGCAGCGCCGGCTGGTTCTCCTGGAAGAAGCGGAGCAGCGGCGCCCGCTCGGACATCCCGGCCGCGAACCGGCGGATCAGCTCGTCGCGCACCTCGGGCGTCCAGGTCTGCTCGCGCCCCCAGGCGATCAGCTCGTGGATCGGGGCGGCGGTGGCCGCCACGATGCCCTGGACGATGTCCTCCTTGGTCTTGAAGTGGTAGTAGAGCGCGGCCTTGGTGACGCCCAGGCGGTCGGCGATCTCCCGCAGCGAGGTGCGCTCGTAGCCGTGCTCGGAGAAGAGCTCCAGGGCGACCGCGACGATGCGTGCCCGGGTGTCGCTACGGGGGCCGTGCGTGGTGCCCATCGCCTGCCTCTGACTGCGTCGTGGTCCGTGTACCCGCGGCGGCCGAGGACCGGCGCGACGCGGCGGCGGACACCCGTTCGGCGACCGCCCCTGTGTTCATTCTTCCTGCCCAGGGAGCCCGCCGGAAAACTGGCTTGACGACCGGCTAGTGCACAACCTACCGTGCCGACGGCCCACAAACTAGCCGGGCGACAAGCAAGGAGGCCGTCGCAGGCCGCACCGGTCGCCCGACGCCCTGCCCGGGAGACTCCCCCCATGTCACATCCCAAGGCCGACACCGGCTCCCCCGAGAAGAAACCGGCCGAGGAGGAAGCACCCCGCTCGGCCCGTGAGATCCGCCTGGTCATGATCGGCCTGGTGGTCACCATGCTGCTCGCGATGCTCGACGGCCTGATCGTCGGCACCGCGATGCCGACCATCGTCGGCGAGCTCGGCGGCGCCGAGCACCTGTCGTGGGTGGTCACCTCGTACACCCTGGCCACCGCCGCCTCCACCCCGATCTGGGGCAAGCTCGGCGACCTCTACGGCCGCAAGGGCATCTTCCTCACCTCGATCGTGATCTTCCTGGCGGGCTCGGCGCTCTCCGGCCTCTCCCAGGACATGAACGAGCTCATCGGCTTCCGCGCGCTGCAGGGCCTGGGCGCCGGCGGTCTGATGGTCGGCGTGATGTCGATCATGGGTGCGCTCGTCCCGCCGCGTGACCGCGGCAAGTACCAGGGCATGTTCGCCGCGGTGATGGCCCTCGCCACCATCGGCGGTCCGCTGGTCGGCGGCTTCATCACCGACCACCTGAACTGGCGCTGGACCTTCTACATCAACCTGCCGCTGGGCGCCGTCGCGCTCGCCGTCGTGGTCGTCACCCTGAAGCTGCCGAAGGTCCGCAACAAGGCCCGGATCGACTACCTCGGCGCGCTGCTGCTCACCACCGGCATCACCGCGCTCACCCTGATCACCACCTGGGGCGGGCAGGAGTACGCCTGGGGCTCCAAGCAGGTCCTCGGCCTGACCGCGCTGGCCGCGGCCACCCTGATCGGCTTCTGCTACGTCGAGCAGCGGGTCCAGGAGCCGATGCTGCCGCTGTCGCTGTTCAAGAACCTCAACTTCACGCTGGTCTCGATCATCGGCTTCGTGGTCGGCTTCGTGATGTTCGGCTCGACCGTCTTCCTGCCGCTCTACCAGCAGACCGTGCAGGGCGCCTCGGCGACCAACTCCGGTCTGCTGCTGATGCCGATGATGTTGGGCATGCTGGTGATCTCCCTGGTGGTCGGCCAGGCGGTGACCAGGACCGGCAAGTACCGGATCTACCCGATCATCGGCACCCTCGTGATGACGGCCGGCCTGGTGCTGCTCTCCACCCTCTCCACCGACACCTCGGGCTTCGCCTCCGCCTGCTGGATGGTGGTGCTCGGTGCCGGCATGGGCTTCCTGATGCAGATCACCATGCTGGTCGCGCAGAACAGCGTCGAACTCAAGGACATGGGCGTGGCCAGCTCCACCGCCACCCTGTTCCGCACCATCGGCGGCTCGTTCGGTGTGGCGCTGTTCGGCGCGCTGTTCAACAGCCGGGTCACCGAGACCATGGAGGAGCGGCTCGGTTCGGCCGCCGGGGCGGGCGGCTCGCAGGGCGGCGACCCGGCGCAGCTGAGCCCGGCCGCGCTCAAGGCGCTGCCGGAGCCGGTCCAGGACGCCTACCACCACGCGGTGGCCAACGGCATGCACACCGTGTTCCTGTGGGGTGCCGCCGTCGCGGTGATCGCGGTCGCCGCCGCGGTCTTCATGCGCGAGGTGCCGCTGCGCGGGGCCGGCGGTCCGCCGGCCGACGGCGAAGGCGGCGAGGCCGGCAAGGGCCGCAAGGGCCGCAAGAGCCGGAAGGGCGCCGCGGCCGACAACATCGAGGCCGCCGCGATCTGACGCCGGACCTCGACCGGGGCCCCCGTCCGCCGCACCGGCGGGCGGGGGCCTCCGTGTGTGTCCGGTCCCGGCCCGTGTGCCTACTGGGGCAGCCGGTAGACGCCCTGCTCGACCGGTTCGACCAGGCCGTCGGCGACCAGCCCGTCCAGCGCGCGGGCCCGCTGCACGGCGTCCGGCCAGACCGCGTCGAGCCGGGCCTGCGGCACCTCGCCGTGCGCTTCGCGGAGCACCGCGAGCAGCTTGCCGCGCACCTGCCGGTCGGTGCCCTCGTAGGACTGTCCGCGCCGGGCCGGGCCCTCGTACGGCGGGCGGCCGGCCCGCTGCCAGGCGCAGGAGGTGAACAGCGGGCAGTCCCCGCACTCGGGCCCGCGGGCCGTGCAGACCAGTGCGCCCAGCTCCATCACGGCCACCGCCCAGGTGGCGGCCGTGCCGGCGGCGTCGGGCAGCAGCGCGGTCGCGGTGCGCCGCTCGGCCGCCGTGGTGGCCTGCGCCGGGTACTCCACGCCGGTCACGGCTCGGGCGAACACCCGGCGGACGTTGGTGTCCAGCACCACGTGCCGCTGGCGGAAGGCGAAGGAGGCCACCGCCGCCGCGGTGTACTCGCCGACGCCGGGCAGTGAGAGCAGCGTCGCGTGGTCGTCCGGGACCTTGCCGTCGTGCTCCTCGGTTATCGCCACGGCGGCGCCGTGCAGGCGCAGCGCCCGGCGCGGGTAGCCCAGCCGGCCCCACATCCGGACGGCCTCGCCGGGCGCCTCGGCGGCCAGGTCGGCCGGGGTGGGCCAGCGCTCCATCCAGGCCTCCCAGGCCGGAAGGACGCGCTTGACCGGGGTCTGCTGGAGCATGAACTCGCTGACCATCACGGCCCAGGGCGAGGCGTCCGGGGTGCGCCAGGGGAGGTCGCGGGCGTTGGCGTCGTACCAGTCGAGGACGGTCGCGTGCAGGACGGGCAGCGGCAGCGCGAGCTCCGGCCCTTCGGCCGGGGTCGCGGGGGCGGCGGGGGTGATGGTGTTGGCAGCCATGGCCCTTCGATCCTCCCACGCCCGGGTCGGGAGCCGAATTGGATCATGAGGTTCCGGTTCAGGGCGCAAAACACCCCATTCGGCCTCCCTCGAACGGCGCAAATGGCGGATCATGTGAAGGAAGGGGTGACTGTGCGGTGTTGGTGCGTCAAGGGGCACACACTGTCTCGTAGAGTTTGGGCGTGCCCTCTCTGCGTCAACCCGTAGGACCGCTGCCGGCCTCGATCTACTGGCGTCGGCGCATCGTCGTGCTCGTCGCCGTCGTCGCGGTCGCCGCCCTCGTCATCTGGCTGATGACCGATCAGGGCGGGGGTGACGACGGCCCGAAGGACAAGGCCGCGCAGGCCGCACCGACCCAGTCGCAGAGCCAGACGCCCGCCCAGACGATCACCCCGGGCGCCTCGCCGACCGGGCCGGCCAACAACTCCCGGCCCGGCAGCGGCAGCACCGGCGGCAGCGCCTCCGGCGGCGCCGTGGGCGGCTCCGGAGGCGGCGAGGTCAGCGTGAGCACCGGCGGCACGACCGGCGGCGCCAACCCGGCCCCCGGGACCGGCGGAGCGGCGGCGGGCGGCGCGGCGGCCGGCGGCGGTGCGAACCCGGCACCCGCGACCGGCGGCGGCACCGGCGGTGGCGGCACCGGCGGCCCGCCCCCGGCGAACACTCCCGAGGTCATGGCCCTGCCGGTCTGCGCCTCCTCGCAGGTGACGCTCAACCTGGCCGGCGCACAGAACGCCTACCAGCCCAAGGACAAGCCCAAGCTGGCCCTGACCATCAACAACTCCTCCGGCACCACCTGCCGGGTGGACCTGGGCCGGACCGCCTCGGCGATCACCGTCACCGCCAGCAACGGCGAGCGCATCTGGTCCTCCGGCGACTGCCCGTCCGACAAGAACAGCAGCTGGGTCCAGCTCCCCGCCAACGGCGGGCTGACCGAGACCTTCACCTGGGACCGGGTCCGCAGCAAGCCGCAGTGCGCCACCGCCGACGCGGCGCCCGCCCCGGCCGGCACCTACCTGGTGGTCGCCGACCTCACCGGCCTCTCCGGCGGCCAGGCCTCGGCCCGCTCCTCGATCCGCCTGGAGAACTGAGCGGACCTCAGGACGCCTCCCGGCAGTACGGCACCGCCGCAGGAAGCCCGGACCACCGCTCAGGTGGTCCGGGCTTCGGCGTCTGCGAGGGGCGGGCGGCGGGCCCGGATCAGACGTAGCGCTCCAGGATGGACGATTCGGCAAGCCGGGACAGGCCCTCGCGGACCGAACGGGCCCGGGTCTCGCCGACGCCCTCGACCGTCTGCAGATCGTCGATGCTCGCGGCCAGCAGCTTCTGCAGGCCGCCGAAGTGCTCCACCAGCCGCTCTATCACGGTGTTGGGCAGCCGCGGGATCTTGGCCAGCAGCCGGTAGCCGCGCGGCGAGACCGCCGAGTCCAGCGACTCCGGCGAGCCCGAGTAGCCGAGCGCCTTGGCCACCGTCTGCAGGTCGAGCAGCTCGGCGTGGGTCAGTGCCTCCAGGTCGGCCAGCACCTCGTTGACGGTCCGGCCCTTCTTGGCGGCGCGCTCCGGGAAGTAGTCCCTGGCCACCAGCTCGCGCTCCGGCTCCACGCCCGCGATCAGCTCGTCCAGCTGGAGCGAGAGCAGCCGGCCGTCGATGCCGAGCTCCAGCACGTAGCCGGCGATCTCGGTGGCGATCAGCCGGACCATCTCCAGCCGCTGCGCGACGGCGGTGACGTCCCGGACCGTCACCAGGTCCTCGATCTCCAGGGCGGAGAGCGTGCCGGCCACCTCGTCCAGGCGCAGCTTGTAGCGCTCCAGGGTGGCCAGCGCCTGGTTGGCGCGGGACAGCACGGTGGTGGAGTCCTCCAGCACCCGGCGGGTGCCGTTGACGTACATGGCGATCAGCCGCATCGAGTGCGAGACCGCGACCACCGGGAAGCCGGTCTGCCGGTTGACCCGCTCGGCGGTGCGGTGCCGGGTGCCGGTCTCGTCGGTCGGGATGGTGGAGTCCGGCATCAGGTGGACGCCGGCCCGGACGATCTTGGTGATGTCCTTGTCCAGCACCACGGCGCCGTCGAGCTTGCACAGCTCGCGCAGCCGGGTCGCGGTGAACTCGACGTCCAGCACGAAGCCGCCGGTACAGAGCGACTCGACGGTCTTGTCGAAGCCGAGCACGATCAGGCCGCCGGTGTTGGCCCGAAGCACCCGCTCCAGGCCGTCGCGCAGCGCGGTGCCGGGGGCGATGGCGGTGAGGGAGGCCCGCAGCAGGGCCTCCTCGCGGGAGGACTTGTCCGCCCGGTCGCTGGCTGCCACGTGACTCCTCCGTCGACCCCGTACCGCGTGCCCTCGCGCGGGGCGCCGGCCTGCGGTCTGTTGCTCTGTCGCTTAGTACTGCCTTATCACCAATGAGACAGGGGAAGTCTAACTGCGTGCGGCAACGACAGGGCTTGGGTCAGCGCAGTTCGTCGGAGTCGAGCGGCTCCCAGCCCTCCATGACCTCCTCCGGATAGGCCGTCGGCCGGTGCGCGCGGGGCGCCGGCGGCGCCGACGGTGCCTCATTCTTCGGCTTGGCGGCGGCCCGGCGGCGGCCCGGGATCGCCCGCAGCGCCTCACCGATGTCCGCCACCTCGACCACCTTCATGCCCGGCGGGACCTTGCCCGGGTCCGGCGGGACGAGCGCATGGGTGAAGCCGAGCCGGTGCGCCTCGGCCAGCCGCCGCTGCACACCCGTCACCCGCCGCACCTCGCCCGCCAGGCCGACCTCGCCGATCGCCACCAGGTTGCTGGGCAGCGGGGTGTCGGAGGAGGAGCTGGCCACCGCGAGCGCCACCGCGAGGTCCGCCGAGGGCTCGGAGAGCTTCACACCACCGACGGTCGCGGTGTAGATGTCCTGTTTGCCTAGCTTCACCCCGCCATGACGCTCGACCACGGCCAGGATCATCGCGATCCTGGGCGACTCCAGACCGGAGGTGGTCCGGCGCGGCGAGGGGATCTGGGAATCCACCATCAGCGCCTGCACCTCGGCCACCAGCGGCCGCTTGCCCTCCAGGGTCACGGTCAGGCAGGTGCCCGGCACGGGCTTGTCACGCCTGGTCAGGAAGAGGCCGGACGGGTCGGCCAGGCCCTCGATGCCCTCGTCGTGCAGCTCGAAGCAGCCGACCTCGTCGGTCGCGCCGTACCGGTTCTTGACCCCGCGGATGATCCGCAGCCGGGCGTGGCGGTCCCCTTCGAAGCTGAGCACCACGTCCACCAGGTGCTCCAGCAGTCGGGGACCGGCGATCTGGCCGTCCTTGGTGACGTGGCCGACCAGCAGGGTGGCCATGCCGCGGTCCTTGGAGGCGCGGATCAGCGCGCCCGCCACCTCGCGGACCTGCGCCGGGCCGCCGGGCGCGCCGTCCAGCTCGGCGGAGGCGATGGTCTGCACCGAGTCCAGGATCAGCAGGCCGGGGCCGACCGCCTCGATGTGGCCGAGGACGGCGCCGAGGTCGGACTCGGCGGCCAGGTAGAGGTGGTCGGAGAGCGCGTTGATCCGGTCGGCGCGCAGCCGGACCTGGCTGGCCGACTCCTCGCCGGTGACGTAGAGGGTGCGGTGCTGCGCACTGGCCGCCTTGGCGGCGACGTCCAGCAGCAGGGTGGACTTGCCGACGCCGGGCTCGCCCGCCAGCAGCACCACGGCGCCCGGGACCAGGCCGCCGCCGAGCACCCGGTCCAGCTCGGGCACGCCGGTGGAGCGCGCCGCCGCCACCTGGCCGTCCACCTGGGCGATCGGACGGGCGGGCGCGCTGACCGGACCGGCGGCGGTGGTGCGGATCGGCACCGCGCCGTACTCCTCGACCGTGCCCCAGGCGTTGCACTCCGGGCAGCGGCCGACCCACTTGGGCAGCTGGTTGCCGCACTCGGTGCAGCGGTACGCCGGGCGCGGCTTGGCGGTGGTCTTGGTACGGGCAGCCATGCGGTCACCGTAGCGCCTGGGTACGACAGCGCGGGGCGGTCCTGCCCGGCCGGGGGGGCGCTCGGCGTGGTCGGGGATGCCGGGCATGGTCCACGAATGGGCGATGTTGTTACCCGAAAGAAGTACAACCGGGCGGAATCACCCGGACCGGGCCTGTGCGCTCTCTACCGTCGGACGGGTGACAACGAGTACGGAAGGGCCGCGCGACGCCGTCCTCGCGGCGTACGAGCGACAGGTGGACGGCCTCTTCACCTACTGCCTCGCGGTGCTGTGCGAGCACGAGGCCGCCGGAGCCGCCCTGCGGGAGGTGCGCGGGCTGGCGGCCCGGTACGGTGGCCGGCTCGCCGAGGCCGGACTGGTGCGGGCCTGGCTGTACTCGCTGGCGCGGTACTGCTGCCTGCGGCGGCTGGCGGACGGGGGCGAGCGGGACGGCGGGGTTCCCGGGGTTCCGGGGGCCGGCGGGGTTCCCGGGACCGGCGGGGCGGAGGCGGTCCGGCGGAGGCGCGAACTGGCCTCGCTGGCCTGGCCCGAGGCGGCCGGGACCGGCCCCGAGCAGCGGGAGGCCCTGGAGCTGTCGGTGCGGCACCGGCTCAGCCCGATCGAGGTCGCGGCCGTCCTGGGCCAGCCGTTCGAGGCCGTCCGGGCGCTGCTCGCCTCCGCGCGAACCGAGGTCGACCGGACCGGGGCCGCGCTGCTGGTGCTCGGCGTCGGCAGCTGCCCCGAGCTGGACCGGCTCGGCGGCGCGGGGGCGGAGAGCCGGCGGGGCCGGGCGATCGGCCCCGTGCTCCGCCGCGAGCTGGTGCAGCACGTGGCGGACTGCCCGACCTGCCGGGGCACGGCGGAGCGGGTCGCGGACGAGGTTCCGGAGGACGGGACCGCCGGGCTGTCCGGGCTGCCGGTGCTGACCGCGCCGGCCCTGGACGCCGACCCCGGCCTCCCGGTCGGCCCCGGCGCGTTCCCGCC
>NZ_JBHVER010000221.1:0-12360 GCF_042802195.1 Kitasatospora sp. NPDC057500
TCGACGGCGTCGATGTCGGTGGTGGTGAGGCGGGCGTTGGCGAGGGCCTGGCGGATGACGCGTTGCTGGGAGGGGCCGTTGGGGGCGGTGAGGCCGTTGGAGGCGCCGTCCTGGTTGACGGCGCTGCCGCGGATCACGGCGAGCACCCGGTGGCCGTTGCGCTCGGCGTCGGAGAGCCGTTCGAGTACCAGGACGCCCACGCCCTCGCCCCATCCGGTACCGTCGGCGGCGTCCGCGAACGCCTTGCACCGCCCGTCCCCGGCGAGGCCGCTCTGCCGCTCGAACTCGGCGAAGGCCACCGGGGTGGTCATGACCGAGACACCGCCGGCCAGGGCCAGGTCGACCTCGCCGCCCCGCAGCGCGGCGGCCGCGGTGTGCATCGCGACCAGCGCGGAGGAGCAGCCGGTGTCGATGGTGAGCGCCGGGCCCTCCAGGCCGAGCGTGTAGGAGATCCGGCCGGAGATGATGCTGCCGGAGTTGCCGCTCATGGTGAAGCCGTCATCGGCCTGGGCCGAGCCGGCGAGCAACGTGGTGTAGTCGGTCGAGGAGGCGCCGGCGAACACCGCGGTCCCGCTGCCGGCCAGGCCCGCCGGGTCGATCCCGGCCCGCTCCAGCGCCTCCCACGACGTCTCCAGCATCAGCCGCTGCTGCGGGTCCATGGACAGCGCCTCGCGCGGTGAGATGCCGAAGAACGCTGCGTCGAAGTCGGCAGCGTCGTGCACGAAGCCGCCGATCCCGTCGGCTCGCCAGCCGCGGTCCGCGGGGAAGGCGCCGATCGCGTCGGTGCCCGAGGCGACGAGGTCCCACAGGTCCTCCGGGGAGTTCACCCCACCCGGGAAGCGGCAGGCCATGCCGACGACGGCGATCGGCTCGTCGCTCTGCACGGTCGCCCGGACCGGGGCCGTCTCCTCCGCCCGCTCCAGCAGCCGGCCCGTCAGGTGGCGGGCCAGCTCGACGGGGTTGGGGTGGTCGAAGACCACCGCACCGGGGAGCTTGAGGCCCGTCACGGCCGTGAGCCGGTTGCGGAACTCCACCGCCAGCACCGAGTCGAAGCCCAGCTCACGGAAGGCACGGCGGGCATGCAGCGCGGCCGGACCGTCGTGGCCGAGCACGGCCGCCGCCTCCGAACGCACCAGGTCAAGGACCAGCTGTTGCGGGTCGTCGGTCTCGGCCAGCCTGCGCCGCATCGCCGCGAGCCGCGGCTCCGCGACCGCGTCGGAAGCTTCCGGCGCCGGCGTGGCGACCCCGACCAGGTCCTCGATCAGCGGGCGGTGGCGGGCCATCGCATAGACCGGGGCGAACCGCTCCCAGTCCATGCTGGCGACCGTCAGCGCGGTCTCGTCGTGGTCCAGCGCCTGTTGCAGCACCTGGAGCGCGGCGTGCGGGGCCATGGCGCCCACACCACGGCGGCGCAACTCGTGCTCGGCCTCGGCGTCCAGCATGCCGCCACCGGCCCAACCGCCCCAGGCGACCGAGGTGGCCGTCTCGCCGCGGTCCCTCCGCTGCCGGGCCAGGCCGTCCAGGTAGGCGTTGGCCGCCGCGTAGGCGCCCTGTCCGGCGCCGCCCCAGACGGCCGCGCCGGAGGAGAAGAGCACGAAGGCGTCCAGCTCCTGACCGGCCAGCAACTCGTCCAGGTGACGGGCGCCGAGCACCTTGGCGGCGGTGACGGCCTCGAACTCCGCCGCGGTCAGCTCGGCCAGCGGACCGGAAGCGGTCACCCCGGCCGCGTGGAAGACCGCGGTGATCGGGCCGGTCTCGGCGAGGAGCCGCGCGAGCGCGGACCGGTCCGCCACGTCGCAGGCCGCCACGGTGAGCTTGCAGCCGGCCTCGGCCAGGTCGGCTTCGAGCTCGGCGACACCCGCCGCCTCCGGGCCCCGGCGACTGGCCAGCACCACCTGCTCGGCGCCGTTGCCCGCCAGCCAGCGGGCCAGGTGGCCGCCGATGGCACCGGTGCCGCCGGTGACCAGCACGGTGCCGCGCGGGCGCCACGCGCGGGGTGCGGCGCGCTCGGGCAGTGGCGCGCGCACCAGTCGGCGCACCAGGACGCCCGTCGGCCGCAGTGCCAGTTGGTCCTCGCGGTGAGCCCCGGCGAGCACGGCGCCGAGGCGGGCCGGCAGGGTCCCGTCGAGCGCCGGGGGCAGGTCGACCAGACCGCCCCAGCGGTCGGGGAGTTCCAGCCCGGCCACCACGCCCAGGCCCCACAGCCCGGCCGGTCCGGCCAGCACGCGGTCGTCGTCGGCGGCTGCCACCGCCCCCCGGGTCAGCAGCCACAGCGGCGCGGTGACCTCCGCGTCGCCGAGCGCCTGCAGCAGCGTCAGCGCGGCCTGCGGGTCCTCCCCGGCGAGGTGGACCACACCGGTGAACGGACCGTGCTCGCTGACCGCCCCGCGCAGCGCCGCGGTCAGCGCCGCCCGGTCCGGCAGCTCGTCCACCGGCAGCTCGACCAGCTCGGCGCCGGCCAGTGCCGGACGGAGCTCCGGGCTGCTCCCCACCAGCAGCCACCGGCCGGAGAGGGGGTCCTGCGGTGCTGCGAGCGGCTTCCAGACCACCTTGTACCGCCAGGAGTCCGTCGACCGCGGCCGGGCCGCCGCTCCCTCCAGCCAGAACCTCCGCCGCTGGAAGGCGTAGGTCGGCAGCTCGACCCGGTGGCCGCCCGCGGCCAGGGCCGCCCAGTCCACGTGGGCGCCGCGCACCCAGGCCCGGGCCAGGGAAGCGGCGAACCGGGCCGGCCCGCCCTCGCTGCGGCGCAGCGTGCCGAGCGCCACGGCTTCGGAGCCGGTGTCGTCGAGCGTGTCCTGCACGGCGGGGACGAGCACCGGGTGCGGGCTCATCTCGATCAGCAGGGTGCAGCCGTGCTCCAGCAGCGCCCGGGTGGCCCGCTCGAACTCCACGGTCTGCCGCAGGTTCCGGTACCAGTACCCGGCGTCCAGGCCGGCCGGGTCGGTCGCCGTGCCGGTGACCGAGGAGAAGAACGCCACGTCGGTGGGGTGCGGCGCCACCGGCGCCAGCGCCTCCAGCAACTGGTCGCGGACCGGCTCCACCCGGGCCGAGTGCGAGGCGTAGTCGACGGCGATCCGGCGGGCTCGGATGCCGTCGTTCTCGCAGTGGGTGAGGAGTTCGTCGAGGGCGTGCGGGTCGCCGGCGACGACGGTGGAGGTCGGTCCGTTGACGGCGGCGACTTCGAGGCGGCCGTTCCAGTGGGTGAGTCGTCGGTGTACGTGTTCGGCGGGCAGGGGGAGGGAGACCATGGCGCCGTGGCCGGCGAGTTCGGTGGCGATGAGTTTGCTGCGTTGGGCGACGATGCGGGCGCCGTCGTCGAGGGTGAGGGCGCCGGCGACGCAGGCGGCGGCGATCTCGCCCTGTGAGTGGCCGACGACTGCGGCGGGTTGGACGCCGCAGGCCCGCCACAGGTCGGCGAGGGCGATCATGACCGCCCAGAGGGCGGGTTGGACGACGTCGACGCGTTCCAGTGGGGGTGCGTCGGGTTCGGCGCGCAGTACGGCGGGCAGTGACCAGTCGGTGTACGGGGCCAGTGCCTCGGCGCACTGGGCGATCCGGTGGGCGAACACGGGTGAGGTGTCGAGGAGTTCCACGGCCATGCCGGCCCACTGCGCTCCCTGGCCGGGGAAGACGAACGCCACCCGGGCTTCCGGGTCCGCAACACCCTCGACCACGGTCGAGCCCGGGAGCGAGTCGGCGACGGACAGCAGTTCCCGCCGGTCCAGCACCACCGCGCGGTGCGGCAGCTGCGAGCGGCCGTCGGCCAGCGACCGGGCCACGTCCAACGGCGCCAGGTCGCCGGTGGCCTCCCACAGCCGGGCGGCCTGGGCGCGCAGCCCGGCGTCGGTGCTGCCCGAGACCGCCCACGCCGTGACACCGCGCAGCGCCGGACCGGCCTCCGGCGGCGCCACCGGCCCGGCGGCGGGCGGCTCTTCGAGGATCAGGTGCGCATTGGTGCCGCTCACCCCGAAGGAGGAGACGCCGGCCCGGCGCACCCGGGCGGTCCGGGGCCAGGGCCGTTCCTCGGTCAGGAGTTCCACCGACCCCGCCGACCAGTCGACCTGGGTCGAGGGCCGGTCCACGTGCAGGGTGCGCGGCAGCGTCTCGTGCCGCAGCGCCATCACCATCTTGATCACGCCCGCCACCCCGGCCGCCGCCTGGGTGTGGCCGAGGTTCGACTTCACCGAGCCGAGGAGCAGCGGTGCGGCTCGGTCCTGGCCGTAGGTGGCCAGCAGGGCCTGGGCCTCGATCGGGTCGCCGAGCCTGGTGCCGGTGCCGTGCGCCTCCACCGCGTCCACGTCGGAGGGCGCCAGCCGGGCGGCGGCCAGCGCCTGGCGGATCACCCGTCGCTGGGACGGCCCGTTGGGCGCCGTCAGCCCGCTGGACGCCCCGTCCTGGTTGACGGCGCTGCCGCGGATCACCGCCAGCACCGGGTGGTCGTTGCGCAGGGCGTCGGAGAGCCGCTCCAGCAGCAGCAGGCCGACGCCCTCCCCCCAGCCGGTGCCGTCCGCGGCGTCGGCGAACGCCCGGCAGCGGCCGTCCGGCGCCAGCGCGCCCTGCCGGGTGAACTCGACGAACGACCCCGGCGTCGACATCACGGCCACGCCGCCGGCCAGGGCCAGCGCGCACTCCCCGCCCCGCAGCGACTGCACGGCCAGGTGCATCGCCACCAGCGACGAGGAGCAGGCCGTGTCCACCGTCACCGCGGGGCCTTCCAGGCCCAGGACGTAGGAGATCCGGCCGGAGGCGACGCTGGCCGAGCTGCCGAGGCCGAGGAAGCCCTCGACGGACTCCGGCACCGACTGCAACCGGGTCGCGTAGTCGCTGAAGTTGACGCCGGCGAAGACGCCCGTGCTGCTGCCGCGCACGGTGCCCGGATCGATGCCGGCCCGCTCGATCACCTCCCACGCGGTCTCCAGCAGCAGCCGCTGCTGCGGGTCCATCGCCAGCGCCTCGCGCGGGGAGATCCCGAAGAACTCCGGGTCGAAGTCGGCGGCGCCGTGCAGGAACCCGCCGCCGAGCCGGCGCTCCGGATCGTTCGCGTAGAGGTCGTCCAGGTCCCAGCCGCGGTCGGCGGGGAAGCCGGTGATCGCGTCGCGTCCCTCGGAGACCAGCCGCCAGAGGTCGTCCGGTGACCCGACGCCGGCGTAGCGGCAGCTCATCGAGACGATGGCGATCGGCTCGCGCCGCTCGGCCTCGACCTCGTGGAGCCGCGATCGGGTCTGACCCAGCTCGGTGGTGACCAGCTTGAGGTAGTCCAGGAGCTTCTGTTCGTTTGCCATGGGGGAGAGCCCTCGCGTGGTAGTCAGCTGAGTCCGAGGTCTTGGTTGATGTACGCGAACATCTGGTCCGCCGTGGCCGCCTCGAAGTCGAGCGCGTCGACGGCGGGGTCGACCGCCTGACGGTCGGTCCAGGCCGCGAGCAGGTCCTGCAGCCGGGCGGTGACCGTCGCGGCGAGGTCCACCCGCGGGTCCAGTGCGGACAGCCGGTCGGCGATCTCGTCGAGTTGCCGGAGAACGGGTTCGGCGGTGGCCGCGGCGCGCTCCGGCCGGAGCCGCTCCAGCAGGTGGGCCGCGAGCTCCGACGGGGTGGGATGGTCGAACAGCAGGGTCGCCGGGAGGCGGAGCCCGGTGGCCGCGCCCAGGCTGTTGCGCAGTTCGACCGCGCTGAGCGAGTTGAGGCCGAGCTCCAGGAAGCCGCGGCCCGCCTCGACCTGGTCGCCCGACGGGTGGCCGAGTGCGGCGGCGACGTGGTCGCGGATCAGTTCCAGTGCGGCCCGCTCCTGCTCCGGCCCGGAGAGCTCCGCCAGCCGGGCGGGGAAGGAGCCGGCCTGCTCGCCCGGACCGGACCGGGCGAGCCCCAGCCCGCGCAACAGCGGCGGCAGCAGGTCTGCCGGGGTCCGACGCACGGCGGGCGCGAACTTCACCGGCAGCAGCACGGCCTCGGGCCGGCCCAGGGCGTCGTCCAGCAGCGCCAGGCCCTCCGGGGTGGCGAGCCCGAGCAAGCCGGAGCGGGCCATCCGGGAGCGCTCGGCCTCCCCGAGCCGTCCGGTCATCCCGGTGCTCTCCGCCCACAGGCCCCACGCCAGCGAGACGGCCGGCAGGCCGGCGGACCGGCGCCGCTGCGCCAGCGCGTCCAGGCAGGCGTTGGCCGCCGCGTAGTTGCCCTGGCCGGGGCCGCCGAGGGTGCCGGCGGCGGAGGAGAAGAGCACGAAGGCGGCCGGCGCGGCTTCCCGGGTCAGCTCGTCCAGGTGGACGGCCGCGTTCGCCTTGGGGGCGAAGACCCGGTCGATGCGTTCCGGGGTCAGCGCCTCGACGACGCCGTCGTCCACCACGCCCGCGCAGTGGAGGACGCCGGTGAGCGGATGCTCGGGCGCGATGCCGTCGAGCAGGGCGCGCAGCGCCGCGCGGTCGGAGACGTCCGCCGCGGCGACGACCGCCTCGGCGCCCGCCGCGGCCAGGTCGGCGCGCAGCGCCTCGACGCCTTCGGCCGCCTCACCGCGGCGGCTGACCAGCAGCAGGTGCCGGACGCCGTGGTGCCGCGCCAGGTGACGGGCCACCAGAGCACCGAGGCCGCCGGTGCCTCCGGTGACCAGCACGGTGCCGTCGGGGTCGAACGGGCTCGGCGTCTCCTCGGCCGGGCCGGCCGGGGCCAGGCGGGGGACGAGGAAGCGGCCCCGGCGCAGGGCGAGCTGCGGCTCGCCCGCGGCGGCCGCCGCGGCCAGCAGGGCCGGGTCGGGGTCGGGCCGGTCGGCGTCGAGCAGCACGAAGCGGTCGGGGTGCTCCGCCTGGGCCGCGCGCAGCAGGCCCCAGGCGGCGGCTCCGGCCGGATCGGCCGGGTCCCCGTCGTGGACGGCCATGGTGCCGTGGGTGAGCACCAACGGCAGCGGGCCGGGCAGCGGCCCGGCCGCGAGCAGCCCGTGCACCAGTTCCAGGGCGGCGGCGGCGACGCCGGCCGGGTCCTCCGGCTCGGGCCGCGGGACGGTCAGCACCTGCGGCGCGTCGCCGGCCGGAGGGGTCGGCACCTCGACCCAGTCCAGCCGGTACAGCGCGTCGTCGGCCTCGGCGGCCGGTGCCGGCGGGGCCAGCCAGAAGCGCTGGCGCTGGAACGGATAGGTGGGCAGCGCGACCCGCCGTGTGCGGGTCCCGGCGAAGACGGCGGGCCAGTCCACCGGCACCCCGTGGACGTGCAGTCGGGCCAGCGCCTCGACGGCGCCCGGGCTCTCGGCCCGGTCGTGCCGTACCGCGGCGATGGCGGCGATCGGATCCGCGTCGCCGCAGGCGGCCGCGACCGTGCCGGCCAGTCGGCCGTCCGGGCCCAGTTCGAGCACGCTGCCGACACCGGCCGCGAGAAGCGCTCGGACGCCGTCCGCGAACCGGACGGTCTCCCGGACGTGCCGCTCCCAGTATTCGGCCGAGCACAGCTCCGCCGCGCCGGCCGGCTTCCCGGTGAGGTTGGAGACGACCGGGATCCTCGGCGGGTGGAACTCCAGGGTCCGGGCGATCCGGCCGAACTCGGCCAGCATCGGCTCCATCAGCGGCGAGTGGAAGGCGTGGCTGACCGGCAACCGGACGCTCTTGGCGAACCGCCCGGCGAGCGCCAGCACGGCCTCCTCCTCACCGGAGACCACCACGGCTGTCGGTCCGTTCACCGCAGCCAGGCCGACCCGCTCGTCGAGCAGCGGCAGCACCTCGGCCTCGGAGGCCCGGATCGCCGCCATGGCCCCGCCGGACGGCAGCGCCTGCATCAGCGCGCCGCGCGCGGCGACCAGGGTGCAGGCGTCGGGCAGTGAGAGCACCCCGGCGACGTGAGCCGCCGTCAGCTCGCCGATCGAGTGGCCGATCAACACGTCCGGCACCACTCCCCAGGACGCGAAGAGCCGGTACAGCGCCACCTCGAAGGCGAACAGTGCGGCCTGGGTCCACGCGGTCTCGTTCAGCAGGGCTGCCTCGGCCGTGCCCTCGACGGCGAACAGCACCTCGCGCAGCGGCCGGCCGAGATGCGGGTCCAGTTCGGCCGCGACCTCGTCCAACGCCGAGGCGAAGGCCGGGAACGCCGAGCAGAGCTCGCGGCCCATGCCCGGCCGCTGCGAACCCTGCCCGGAGAAGAGGACGGCGAGCGGGCCGCGGCCTGCCCTCCCCGTGGCGACTCCGGCCCGGGCCGTGCCCGCCGCCACGGCGGCCAGGCCGGCCAGCAACTGCTCCCGGTCCGGGGCCAGCACGGCGGCCCGGTACTCCCAGTCCGTACGGGTCGCCGCCAGCGAGTGGGCCAGGTCGACCGACCGCAGTTCGGGGTCGGCCTCGACGACCGCTCCGATCCGCTCGGCCTGGGCGCGCAGCGCCGGCTCGGTCCGGCCGGACAGCAGCACGGGAACGGTCGGGAGCCCGGCCTCGGCGGAGGGTTCACCGGCGGAGGGTTCCTCGGCAGGCCGGGACGGGGGCTCCTCCAGGATCACGTGGGCGTTGGTGCCGCTGATGCCGAAGGCGGAGACGCCGGCGCGGCGGGGGCGTCCGGTGTCGGGCCAGGGGCGCTGCTCGGTGAGGAGTTCGACGGCGCCCTCGGACCAGTCGACGTGCGGGGTCGGCGCGTCCACGTGCAGCGTCTTCGGGAGCAGCCCGTGGCGCATCGCCATGACCATCTTGATGACGCCCGCGACGCCGGCGGCGGCCTGGGTGTGGCCGATGTTGGATTTGACGGAGCCGAGGAGGAGGGGGTGTTGGCGGTCCTGGCCGTAGGTGGCGAGGAGGGCCTGGGCCTCGATGGGGTCGCCGAGCGTGGTGCCGGTGCCGTGGGCTTCGACGGCGTCGATGTCGGTGGTGGTGAGGCGGGCGTTGGCGAGCGCTTGGCGGATGACGCGTTGCTGGGAGGGGCCGTTGGGGGCGGTGAGGCCGTTGGAGGCGCCGTCCTGGTTGACGGCACTGCCGCGGACCACGGCGAGCACCCGGTGGCCGTTGCGCTCGGCGTCGGAGAGCCGCTCCAGTACCAGCACGCCCACGCCCTCGCCCCAGCCGGTGCCGTCGGCCGCCGCGGCGAACGCCTTGCACCGCCCGTCCCCCGCCAGCCCGCCCTGCTTGGCGAACTCGCCGAACACGCCCGGCGTGGAGAGCACCGAGACTCCGCCCGCGAGCGCCAGCGGGCACTCCTCACTGCGCAGCGCCTGGGCCGCCAGGTGGATCGCCACCAGCGAGGAGGAGCAGGCCGTGTCGACGGTCACCGCCGGCCCTTCGAGCCCCAGCGCGTAGGAGATCCGCCCGGAGAGCACACTGCCCGAGGCGCCGGTGACCTGGTAGCCCGCGGCTTCCTCGGCGGCGGCCAGGACGGTGACGTACTCGTGCGGGGTGCCGCCGACGAAGACCCCGGTGCGGCTCTCGAACAGGGTCCGCGGGTCGATGCCCGCGTGCTCCACCGCCTCCCACACCGTCTCCAGCAGCAGCCGCTGCTGCGGGTCCATCGCCAGCGCCTCCTTCGGGGAGATGCCGAAGAAGCCGGGGTCGAAGTCGCCCGCATCGTGCAGGAAGCCGCCGACGAGGTCGTTGGGCTCGGGGACCTGCCAGCCGCGGTCGCGCGGTAGCGCGGAGAGCGTGTCCACGCCGCCGAGCACCTGACTCCACAGGCCTTCGGGTCCGTGCGCCCCGCCGGGGTAGCGGCAGGCGAGCCCGACGATGGCGATCGGCTCGTCGGCCCTGGCCACCAGTCGCTCGTTCTGCTCCCGGAGTTGCTCGTTGGTCAGCAGCGATGCCCGGAGGGCTTCGACGATCCTGTCCGTGGAACTGTTCATGAGGCGTCCCGTCCTAACCTGCGGTGGGGCCGCTGTCGGCCGAGCCCAGCGCCAGCTGGACCAGGGCGTCGGCGTCCATCGCCTTGATGTCGTCACTGCGACCGGCCGGTTGCTGCTGTCGGTCCGCCGGTGCGGCCGGTGCGGCCGGGCCGCCGGCATCGGGGAAGAGCCGCTCGTGCAGCAGCCGGACCAGGGCCTCCGGCCGGGGGTGGTCGAAGACCACGGTGACCGGGAGCCGCAGGCCGGTGGCGGCGCCGAGGCGGTTGCGAAGCTCGACCGCGGTCAGCGAGTCGAAGCCCAGTTCGCGGAACGGCTTCTCCGGGTCCACCGCGCCGCCGTCGGGGTAGCCGAGCACCGAGGCGACCTGGCCCCGGACCAGTGCGCGCAGCTCCTGGTGACGTTCCGCCGTGGTCAGCCCGGCCAGCCGGCGGTCCAGGCCGCCGGCCTGGACCTCGCCCCCGACGACCCTCCGGACGGGCACCCGGACCAGGCCGCGCAGCAGCGGCGGCACGGTACCGGTGGCCGCCTTGGCGCGGAGCGCCGCGAGGTCGAGCCGTACCGGCGCGAGCACCGCGCGGTCCGCGACCAGTCCGAGGTCGAACCGGGCCAGCCCCTCGGCCGCGGTCATCGCCAGGGCGCCGCGGCCGGCGGCCCGTTCCAGGTGCCCGCCGCCCACCTGGCCGGCCATGCCGCGCTGCTCCTCCCACAGGCCCCAGGCCAGCGATACGGCCGGCAGGCCCTGGGCCCTGCGGTGCTCGGCGAAGGCGTCCAGGAAGGCGTTGGCGGCCGCGTAGTTGCCCTGGCCGCCGCCGCCGAAGGTGCCCGCCACCGAGGAGAAGAGCACGAACGCGGCCAGGTCCAGGTCCGCGGTCAGCTCGTGCAGGTTCAGCACCGCGTCCACCTTCGGGCGGTACACCCGGTCCACCTGCTCCGGGGTGAGCGAGGTGACCAGCGCGTCGTCGAAGACGCCGGAGCAGTGCACCACGGCGGTCAGCGGGTGCTCGGCCGGGATGCCCCCGAGCAGCGCGGCCAGCGATTCCCGGTCGGCCACGTCACAGGCGACCGCGCTCGCCTCGGCGCCCGCCGCGGTCAACTCCTTGAGCAACTCGGCCGCTCCGGTCGCGGCCGGCCCGCTCCGGCTCGCCAGCAGCAGGTGCCGAACGCCGTGGCGCTGCACCAGGTGCCGGGCCACCAGTGCGCCGAGACCGCCGGTACCCCCGGTCACCAGCACGGTGCCGCCCGGTACCCCCGGCGCGACCGGTTCGGTCGGCGGCACGGTCAGCGCCCGTGCGAGCCGCGGCACCCGCACGGCGCCGGCCCGCAGCGCCAGCTGCGGCTCGCCCGCGGCGAGCGCCGCCGGCACCGCGCGCCAGGAGTCGGGGTGCCCGTCCAGGTCCAGCAGCACCAGCCGGTCGGGGTGCTCCGCCTGGGCACAGCGGACCAGGCCCCACAGCGGGGCGGCGTCCAGGTCCACCACGGGGTCGCCGTCACCGGTGACCACGGCACCGGTGGTCGCCACCGCCAGCCGGGAGGCGGCGAACCGCTCGTCGCCGAGCCAGTCGCGCAGCTGCTCCAGCAACTGCCCGGTGGCACTGCGGACGGAGGCCGGCGAGGCCGGCTGGTCGCCCGCGGCGACGGTGAGCAGGACCAGCCCGGGCGGCTGGGTCCGGCCCGACGCCACGGCCTCGGCGAGTGAGGCCAGGCTCGGATGGGCCGGCAGCGGGCTGCCGACGGGCGCGGAGCCGATCAGCACCGGCTGCTCGGCCTCGGCCGGGCTGACCGGGACGGGCACCCAGTCGAGCTGGTAGAGGCCGTCGGTGGGTGCGGCGGACGGCAGCCGGTCGGGCGACATGGCGCGCAGCACCAGCGATTCGATGCCCGCCACCGGCGCACCGGTGTGGTCGGAGAGCTGGACCGAGACCGCGTCCTGGCCCGCCGGGGCCAGCCGGACCCGCAGGGTGGTGGCCCCGGTGGCGTGCAGCGCGATCCCGCTCCAGGCGAAGGGCTGGCGGCCGGCTCCGGCACCGGGGAAGAACTCGCCCATGCCGACCAGGTGGAGGGCCGAGTCCAGCAGCGCCGGGTGGAGGCCGAAGCCCGGCTGCTGGTCGTCGAGCCGCACCTCGCCGAACATCTCGTCGCCGCGCCGCCATGCCTGCCGCAAGCCCTGGAAGGACGGTCCGAAGTCCACACCGGCCTCGGCCATTCGTGCGTACAGGCCGTCGATCGGGACGGGGACCGCGTCGGTCGGCGGCCAGACCTCCAGACCCTCGGGCACGGCCGGCGGTTCCTCGCTGAGGACGCCGGTGGCGTGCTGCAGCCACGGTGCGCCGGGGGCGTCGGCGGGCCGGGAGTGCGCGGTCATGGTGCGCCGACCCGACTCGTCCGGGCCGCTGACGGTCAGTTGGAGGTCGACGGCGCCGGCGTCCGGCAGCACCAGTGGCGTCTGCAGCACCAGGTCCTCGACCTGGAGGCAGCCCACCTGGTCCGCGGCTTGGATGGCGAGTTCGGCGAGGGCGGTGCCGGGGAGGATGGTGGTGTTCTGGAGGGTGTGGTGGGTGAGCCAGGGGTGGGTGTGGGGTGAG
>NZ_JBHVER010000222.1:0-12325 GCF_042802195.1 Kitasatospora sp. NPDC057500
GCCCGGGCCCGGTCGGCGATCAGCCGGGCGCAGGCGGCCGCGTCGTGCACGGCGGTGTCCACCTCCAGGTCGTACCGGACGCCCCGGTGCACCGCCTCGGCCTGGGCCTCGGCCATGCCGGTGACACGGTCGCCGCGGGCCCGCTCCCGGGCGGCGGCGACCTCGGGGGCGCAGCGCACCCCCACCCAGAGCACGTCCAGACCGTCCAGCGCCTCGCGCCAGCGCTGCTGGGAGGCGGTCGTGCCGAGGAACACCTCGTCGACGACGATCCGCGCGCCGGCCCTGGCCATCGCCGCGACTCCGAGCGTCCACGCGGCGTCCAGCACGGCGAACGCCGGTCCGACGCTCACCGTGCCGTCGCCGCCCTCCAGGCCCCCGATCCCGACGCCGGCCCCCGCCGGACCGGCCGGACCGTCCGCGGACACGCCGGGACCGCCGCCACTGCCCGGTCCGGCCTCACCATCCGCGCCCGGTGCGGCTCCGCCGGAGCCACCGTCGGAGCCTCGCAACGCGGCGGGCAGGGCGGCGATCAGCGTGTCCACCCCGAGGGTCAGCCAGGGATCCGGCAGCACCTCCTGCAGGCGGCGGGCGATGCTGGACTTCCCCGAGCTGGATCCCCCGTTGAGGACGATCACCTGACAAGCGGTCATCCGTTCACTCTAGAGGGGCGGTCCGGCGGAGGACCGGGCGCACCGGCCGGGTCACTCGATGGTCACGCTCACCTCCATCCGGTCCGCTCCGGGTGTGCCGGCGACGTCGAGGGTGACGCCGCTCCAGGTGCCGTCGGGCTCGTTCAGCGCCGGGTGGGTGTGCTCGCCGATGCTGGTGTTGCCGAGCGACGGGTAGAGGTCGGTTTCGTCACCGCGGTTGCCCGTGCCGAAGATCTTCGCCAGGTCGCGCCGGCCGTCGGCCTGCATCAGCTCGATGGCGAGGTGCTTCTCGTCGTTGACGTTGTCGATCCTCTCGTCGACGACGTACGCGGCGATGCCCTGGTCCGGCAGGAACTTGTCCTGCCCGCTCTGGCGGCGGTACTCGACGATGATGTACTGCGTGGGGGTCATCCGGGGGCTGCGGACGAACAGGACGTCGCCGCCCTCCGAGACGGGGCGCAGGACGATGTCCTTGGTGGTGCTGGTGACGGCCTGCGGGGTGGTCCAGCCCTGGAACATCCGCAGCATGCCGCTCGGGTACACCGGGGTGACGCCCTTGTTGCCCCAGGATCCGGCCGCCATCAGGCAGTAGTTGCCGAGGCCGTTGGACTGGGTGAACTCGATGTCGCCGGTGTCGTAGTAGTCGGCGAAGCCGCAGGCCAGGTGGCCCCACTCGTGGCAGCAGACGCCGACCTTGCAGTCCTCGGGGACGGTCAGGAAGGTCTGCACGGCCAGGCCGGGCGCGACCGGGGTGGGGGTCTCGTTGACCCACTTGGCGCTCCACAGGGAGGCCTGCACCAGGGCCGGGTCCTCGACCGCCTCCGCGCCGGTGCCCGCGTGGACGATGAACAGCGCGGTGACCCGGCCGTCGTCGAGGGCGTCGAGGTCCTTGGTGAACTTGACGCCCTGCTTGACGGCGATGTCCAGGGCGTCGGCGGCCATGCCCTGCTCGTTCCTGGGCCTGCGGCCGAGGCCGGACTGGTTGTCCGCGTAGAAGGACAGCGGGTGCGGCAGCCTGAACCAGCCGTGCACCTCGCCCTGGACGTCGATGCCGCTGGCTCCCGGGTCTGCGGCGTCGAAGCCGCTGATCAGCCGGTAGTAGTCGCGCATCGAGCCGGTGGCGAAGGTACCGGAGCTGAACAGCAGCTCCTCGAAGTGCTGGGGGGTGTTGGCGGGGTCGTGCGGGTGGTCGGGGAAGTCGACCAGCAGCACCATGGTGCGGACCACGCCCTTGAGCTTCTTGCTCGGACGGGTGATCAGCTGGGCGTCGGTGCTGGGGCCGGGGCGGGGCGATCCGTCGTCGAGTCCGACGACGTTCTCGCCGCGGACCCGGGAACGCCAGACGTAGTAGTACTGGCCGAAGGTGATGTGCTTGGGCAGCCGGCGGGTCTCGATCAGGTTCCGGTACTCGTCGTAGAGTCCCTGGAACGCCTCCGGTGACAGCGGCACCGGGCAGCTGTGCGGATCGTGGGGGGTGG
Organism: Kitasatospora sp. NPDC057500; assembly: GCF_042802195.1. Taxonomy (NCBI): domain Bacteria; kingdom Bacillati; phylum Actinomycetota; class Actinomycetes; order Kitasatosporales; family Streptomycetaceae; genus Kitasatospora; species Kitasatospora sp. NPDC057500. The sequence goes on from NZ_JBHVER010000222.1 coordinate 2,129, forward strand.
GGAGGTCGGTGGTGGTGCTGGGACGCAGCGAGGTTAATGTGTAACGCATCGTGACGGCTCCTTCGAGCCTGCTCGCCCCGCCGGGGCGTGTGCGGCGCCACTGGGGCGTGTTCGGCGCCCCGCCGAGTGGGCGGTCGCCGGCAATCGGTCGGCTCGCCGAAAGGTGGTCGGGTCTGGCCGGTACCGGTTGCGGATGGGGCGATATGCGGTTGTCTGTCCCTATTTTGACGCCCCGCGCGGCCGCCTGACCAGACCCGAGGGCCTGTCGGTTTCCGCCGGGTGGGGATCAGCCCGCCCGGTACGCGGCGGCCGCCGCCGTGAAGGAGGCGGCGAGCTGCGGGTATCCCGCCCAGTGCAGGTGCAGATACGAAGCGTGAACATTGTCGGCGCCCGCCGCGCCCGCGAATCCCTCGGTGCGCGGACCGGTCGGCAACCGCCAGCCCCAGGCGGGCCGTTCGCCGGCGCCCGGCTCGCAGACCGTCCGGTGGAACTCGTGCCCGCGCAGCCTGGCCCCGGCCGGCGCCAGCGGCGAGTCGTGCAGCGCGACCGCCTCCCGGTACCCGAGCGTCAGCCGCTCGGTCATCCGGGCCGCGGTGTCCAGTACCCCGCACATCGGCAGGCCGTCCAACTCGCGCCCGAGGTAGAGCAGTCCGGCGCACTCGGCGGAGACCGGGCCGCCCGAGGCCGCGAACGCGGCGATCGCGGACCGCAGTTGCCCGTTCGCGCTGAGTTCCCGGACGTACAGCTCGGGGAACCCGCCGCCGATCACCAGGCCCGCCGTGCCCTCCGGCAGGCCGTCGGCGTGCAGCGGGTCGAACGGCACCACCTCGGCGCCGGCGGCGGCCAGCAGTTCGGCGTTCTCGGCGTACGAGAAGGAGAACGCCGCGCCCCCGGCCACCGCGATCCGCGGCGCGCCCCCGACCCGGGACACCTCGCCCGAGGGGTCCCACGGCTCGACGCCGGCCAGCGGCGGCGCCGTCCGGGCCAGCGCCAGCACCGCGTCCAGGTCCACCGAGTCGGCGACCAGCGCGCCCATGTCCGCCACCGCCCGCAGCGCCTCCGCCGACCGCTCCACGGCCGGGATCAGCCCCAGGTGCCGGGACGGCGTGGCGACCGCCGCCGAGCGCCGCACCGCGCCCAGCACCGGTACGCCCGAGCCCTCCTCCAGCGCCTCGCGCAGCAGCAGCTCGTGCCGGTCGGAGGCGACCCGGTTGAGGATCACCCCGGCCAGCCGAACCTCCGGGTCCCAGGAGGCGAAACCGTGCACCAGCGCCGCCACCGACCGGGACTGCGAGGAGGCGTCCACCACCAGCACCACCGGCGCCCGCAGCAGCTTGGACACGTGCGCGGTGGACGCCAGCTCGCCGCGCCCGGAGGCGCCGTCGAACAGGCCCATCACGCCCTCGACCACCGCCACGTCCGCCCCGGCCGCGCCGTGCAGCAGGAGCGGGGCGATCCGCTCCGGCCCGCACATGAACGCGTCCAGGTTGCGGCCGGGCCGCCCGGCGGCCAGCCCGTGGTAGCCCGGGTCGATGTAGTCCGGGCCGACCTTGTGCGGGGAGACGGCCAGCCCGCGCGCGGTGAGTGCGGCGATCAGGCCGGTGGCGATGGTGGTCTTGCCGGCGCCCGAGGAGGGCGCCGCGACGACGAGACGGGGAATGTCCATGGGGCTCTCAGTGCTCTCCGGCTACCACTCGATGCCGCGCTGGCCCTTGCGGCCGGCGTCCATCGGGTGCTTGACCTTGGTCATCTCGGTGACCAGGTCGGCGAACCCGGTCAGCGCCTCCGGGGCGTACCGGCCGGTGATGACGACGTGCTGGCTGCCCGGGCGGTCCTTCAGCACGGCCACCACCTCCTCCGGGTCGATCCAGCCCCAGTGCATCGGGTAGGTGAACTCGTCCAGCACGTAGAAGCGGTAGGTCTCGGCGGCCAGGTCGCGCTTGACCTGCTCCCAGCCCTCCTTGGCCGCCGCCTCGCTGTCCAGCTCCATCGCGTCGGTGCGCTGGATCCACGACCAGCCGGAGCCCATCTTGTGCCAGTCGACGGTGCCGCCCTCGCCGGAGGCGCCGAGCACCCGCAGCGCGTTCTCCTCGCCGACCTTCCACTTGGCGGACTTCACGAACTGGAACACCCCGACCGGCCAGCCCTGGTTCCAGGCGCGCAGCGCCATGCCGAACGCGGCGGTGGACTTCCCCTTGCCGGGCCCGGTGTGCACGGCGGTGATCGGCAGGGTACGGCGCTGGCGGGTCGTCAGGCCGTCGTCGGGGACGCTCTCGGGGACACCCTTGGGCATGGGGCTCAGGCCGCCTTTCGCGATGCGGTGGTGGTCGGACGGTTCTCGCGGACGAGTGAGGCGACGCCGTCGGCGCGCAGCTCGTCCAGGGTCACGGCGGTGGCGCGCAGCCGGGTCGCCAGGGTGCGCGCCAGGCCGAGCCGGACCGGGCCGGACTCGCAGTCCAGCACCACGCTCGCCACGCCCTGCGCGGCCAGCAGAGCGGCCGCCCGGTGCGCCTGGGCGACGGCGTCCCGGCCGCCGCCGGTGGCCCGGCCGTCGGTCACCACGACCAGCAGCGGGCGGCGGTCCGGGTCGCGCAGCCGCTCGACCCGCAGCACCTCGTGGGCGCGCAGTAGGCCGGCCGCCAGCGGGGTGCGCCCGCCGGTGGGCAGCGACTCCAGCCGGGCCGCGCCGACCTCCACCGATGAGGTGGGCGGCAGCGCCAGCTCGGCCGAGGCGCCGCGGAAGGTGATCATGCCGATCTTGTCGCGGCGCTGGTAGGCGTCCATCAGCAGCGACAGCACCGCGCCCTTGACGGCGGTCATCCGCTGCCGGGCCGCCATCGAGCCGGAGGCGTCCACCACGAACAGCACCAGGTTGGACTCCCGGCCCTGGCGCACCTGCTCGCGGAAGTCGTCCTTGTGCAGCACCAGCGCGCGCGAGGAGCGCCCGCGCGCCACCTGGTGCGGGGCGGCGGCGCGCAGGGTGGCGCTCAGGTGCAGCCGGGCGAGCCGGCCGCGCGGGCGGCGGGCCCGGACGGTGTGGCCGCCGTCGGTCTCGGCGGGGGAGCGGCGGCCCTGGGCGCCGCGTCCGGTGCCGTCCACCGCGAACAGCCGGGTGCGGTACGGGTCGCCGGCCGCGACCGGCGCCGACTCCCGGGCGGGCGAGGGGTGCTGGGCCGGGACGGGCTGCGGGGCGGCGGCGTCCTCCTCGGCCTCCGGGCCGGGCGCCTCGACGGGCGGGCCGTCCGGACCGGAGGGCTCCGGCGCGCCGCCGCCCCCGCCGCCGTCGGGACCGCCGTCGGGGCCGCCGTCCTGCGGGCCGCCGCCGTCCGGGCCGCCCTCCGGGTCCGGGTCGTCGTCCTGGGACCCCTCGGCGGCCGGGGGCGCGGGCTCCGGCTCGGGCTCGGGCTCGGGCTCCTGCCGGGCGTGCTCCTCCAGCAGCCGGTCCAGCTGCTCCTCGTCCAGCCCGGGCGCGTCGAACGGGTTGCGCCGGCGGCGGTGCGGCAGTGCCAGCTGGGCGGCCTTGCGGACGTCCTCCGCCAGCACCTCGGTGCGCCCGGCCCAGGCGGCCAGTGCGACGGCGGTGCGGGCCATCACGATGTCCGCGCGCAGCCCGTCCACCTCGAAGGCCGCGCAGACGGCGGTGATCTGGCGCAGCGCCGTGTCGGTCAGCTCCACCGCCGCGAGCAGTTCCCGCGCGGCGGTGATCCGCGCCGCCAGCGCCCGCTCCTCCTCGGCGAAGCGGGCGGCGAAGCCGGCCGGGTCGGCGTCGTAGGCGAGCCGCCGGCGCACCACCTCGGCGCGCTCCACCGGCTCCCTGGTCGCGGCGATCTCCACCGTCAGGCCGAACCGGTCGAGCAGCTGCGGCCGCAGCTCGCCCTCCTCCGGGTTCATGGTGCCGACCAGCAGGAAGCGCGCCGCGTGCCGCACCGAGACGCCCTCGCGCTCGACGTAGGAGCGGCCCATCGCGGCGGCGTCCAGCAGCAGGTCCACCACGTGGTCCTGGAGCAGGTTCACCTCGTCGATGTAGAGCACCCCGCGGTGCGCCTGGGCGAGCAGGCCCGGCTCGTACGCCTTGACGCCCTCGGCGAGCGCCCGCTCCAGGTCCAGCGAGCCGACGATCCGGTCCTCGGACACGCCGACCGGCAGTTCGACCAGCCGGGCCGGGCGCGCGGAGCCGGGCGCTCCGGCGTGCGCGCCGTCCGGGCACTGCGGGTCCGGCGCCGCCGGGTCGCAGGCGAAGCGGCAGCCGTCGACGGCGGTGATGGACGGCAGCAGCCCGGCCAGCGCCCGCACCATGGTCGATTTGGCGGTGCCCTTCTCGCCGCGCACCAGCACCCCGCCGACCGCCGGGGAGACGGCGTTCAGCAGCAGGCCGAGCCGCAGGTCGGCCATGCCGACGATCGCGGTGAACGGATAACGGACGTCACTCATGCATGCTCCCAGGGGCCCCGGGCGCCAGGAACGGCAGCGATCCGGCCGCCGGTACCCCGCCCTCGATCAGCTTCCACAACGCGTCGGTGTCCGCGTGCTCCTCGATCAGTTCGCCCAGCCGGTCCAGCCGGGCCTCCCGCGCGGCCGCGAACGAGGTGTCCGGCGCGGGGACGAACGCCCGGCCGGCGGCCGCCGCGACCTCCCGCAGCAGCGCGCGCCGGAAGCCGTCGTTCTCCAGCGCGCCGTGCCAGGTGGTCCCCCACACCTGGCCCGCCCGGCACCCGTCGAGGAAGGGTTCGCCCCCCTCCACCGTGACGACGCCGTGGTGGATCTCGTAGCCCTCGACCCGCTCCCCGAACGCCTCGCCGACGGGACGGGCGAGCACCTTCCCGGCGCCGAACCGCACCCGGGCCGGCAGCAGCCCGAGGCCGTCCACCGCGCCCGCCTTCGACTCGACCTCGTCCACGATCGAGTGCGCCAGCATCTGGTAGCCGCCGCAGACGCCGAGCAGCGGCCGCCCGGCCGCCGCCCGCGCCTTGAGCACCGGTTCCAGGCCGCGCTCGCGCAGCCAGGCGAGGTCCGCGACGGTGGCCCGGGTGCCGGGCAGCACGACGAGGTCGGCGTCGGCCAGCTCCTCCGGGCGGGTGGCCCAGCGGACCAGCACCCCGGGCTCCTGGGCGAGGGCGTCCAGGTCGGTGAAGTTGGACAGCCGGGGGAAGCGCAGCACCGCCACCCGCAGCACGTCCGCGCCGAGCGGGCCGCGCGCGGCCGTCCGGTCGACGACGGTGGACAGGTCGAGCGAGTCCTCGGCGTCCAGCCACAGGTCCGCCAGCATCGGCAGGGTGCCGAGCACCGGACGGCCGGTCAGCTCGCGCAGCATCTCCAGGCCGGGGGCGAGCAGCCGCGCGTCGCCGCGGAACTTGTTGACGAACCAGCCCGCCACGTGCCGCTGGTCCTCCGCCGACAGCAGTGCCAGCGTCCCGTACATCGCCGCGAAGACGCCACCGCGGTCGATGTCGCCGACCACGACGACCGGCAGCCCGGCGGCGGTGGCCAGGCCCATGTTGGCGATGTCGCGGTCGCGCAGGTTGATCTCGGCGGGCGATCCCGCGCCCTCGCAGACCACCACGTCGAAGCGCCGGCGCAGGTCCGCCAGGCACTCCAGGGCGCGCTCCAGCAGCACCGGCTTGCGCTCGCGGTAGTCCAGCGCGCCGACCTCGGCGACCGGCCGGCCCAGCAGCACCACCTGGCTGCGGCCGTCGGCGCCCGGCTTGAGCAGCACCGGGTTCATCGCCGCCTCCGGCTCCACCCGGGCCGCCTGCGCCTGCATCGCCTGCGCGCGGCCGATCTCGGCGCCGTCGGCGGTGACGAAGGAGTTCAGCGACATGTTCTGCGCCTTGAACGGCGCGACCGCGACGCCCTGCCGGGCCAGCCAGCGGCAGATGCCCGCGGTGACCACGCTCTTGCCGGCGTCCGAGGTCGTCCCGGCGACCAGCAGCGCCTTGCTCATGCCCCACCCCTCCGATTCCTGATCAGTGCCGCCCGGAGCAGCAGGTGCCCGGCGACGGTCGTACCCAGGGCCAGCGCGCTCACCCGCCGGGAGAGCACACAGGCGCGTTCGATGTCGTCGACCCCGACCGGCCGCAGCTCCCCGCCCAGCACGGGACGGTGCTCCACCCTCGCGCCGTACCTCAGCGTCCCGCCGAGGCGCACGCCCACCGCGCCCGCGAAGGCGGACTCGGCCTGACCGGCGTTCGGGCTGGGGTGCGCCGAGCCGTCGCGCCGCCAGACCCGCCAGGCGGTGCGCGGTTCGGGGGCGGCGGCCACCGCCAGCAGTGCGGTCAGCCGCGCGCCCGGCCAGCCGGCCAGGTCGTCCAGCCGCGCCGAGGCCCAGCCGAACCGGGCGTAGCGGGGGGAGCGGTGACCGACCATCGCGTCCAGGGTGTTCACCGCGCGGAACGCCAGCAGGCCGGGCGTGCCGGCGACACCGCCCCAGACCAGGGCGTTGACCACGGCGTCGGCGGTGTTCTCGGCCACCGACTCGACGACCGCGCGGGCCAGCTGCTGCTCGTCCAGCGTGCTCGGGTCGCGTCCGCACAGGTGCGGCAGCCGCTCCCGGGCCGCCGTCAGGTCGCCCGCCGCCAGCGAGCGGCCGACGGTGCGGGCCTCCCGGGTCAGCGAGGTGCCGCCGAGCACGGTCCAGGTCGCGGCGGCGGCCAGGGCGGCCCGGCCGATCGGACGGCGGGCCAGCAGCCGGTCGGCGGCGAGCGCGCCGGCCGCGACCGTGCCCACGGCCAGGGCGGTGAAGGCGGTTCCGGCGGCGCGGTGGTCGCGCCACAGGAGGCGCTCCAGCCGGCCGGCGGCGGAGCCGAAGCCGGCCACCGGGTGGCCGCGGCGCGGGTCGGCGAACCGGGCGTCGGCCAGGTAGCCGGCGACGGCGCCGGCGCCGAAGGCGGCGGCCCGGCCCAGCGGGCGCACGGCAGGGCGCAGCATCGCGTGTCCTCACTCAGGGTCCGCGCCCTGGATCGACGAACCGGGGGCGAGAGTCTCCTGGCTTCCGGGTCGGACGCGCGATCCGGGCCTTCCAGCGGCTTCTGACGGCCCGCCGTGGCGTGTTCCGGTCGTGCTCCCCGGTGACAGTGGCGGGACCGCGCCGGACTCGCACCGGCTTCCTCTGCATGCCTCCGTATTGGCTGAAGGATCCCATCACGGGCCCGAACCGGGAGTCAACCGAGGTCGTGGAGGGTGTTGGTCACACGCCGGGCCACCCCGGCGGACCTGTGTGACTTTCCTCCCGGAACTACCCGGACGGCCGTGTCCTGCTGGCTTCCCCCCGCCCGCGCGAGTGGACTGAGGGGTGGGTCCAGAGACCGAGCCAGACACCGAGCAGCGGGGAGCGAGTATGCGTTGGGGAATCGCGGCCACCGTGGCGGCCGCCGCCGTCGGCACCGGGGCCGCCGTCCTGGTGATCGGCCGCCGGGCGTCCGAGCGGATGGTCCGCCCGGCCGGGAGGGACCGCGCCCGGACCGGCCCGGTGCTGGTGCGCGCTCTCGGCGCCGGTCGGGCCACCTTCACCCGCACCGAGGCGAGCGAGCGCCCGGGCCGCTGGGCCGTCGAGTGGGGCGAGGACGGCCACGCGGTGGTCGAGGAGGTCCTCGACCTCGACGGGAAAGACGTCACCCGGCGCCTGGTGCGCGCCGACCACGGCACCCTCGCCCCCGGCACCGAGGTCCGCTTCACCCCGCGCGTCCACCTCGGAGACCCGGCCCGGGCGCTCGGCCTGCCGTTCGCCGACACCGCCGTGGAGGGCGAGCTGGGCGCGATGCCCGCCTGGCGCCTGGACGGCAAGCGCGGCACCTGGGTGGTCCTGGTGCACGGCCCCGACGCCGACCGGTCGCAGACCCTGCCGGTCCTCCCGGAGCTGCAACGCCTCGGCCTGCCCGCGCTGGCCGTCACCTACCGCGGCGACGCGGGCGCCCCGGCCTCCCCGGACGGCCTCGGCCACTTCGGCGAGACGGAGTGGCGGGACGTCGAGGCGGCGGTGCGCACCGCCCTGGACGCCGGCGCGGGCCGGGTCGTCCTCTACGGCTGGTCGCTCGGCGCCACGATGGCCCTGCACACCGCCGCCCGCTCGGACCTCGCCTCCTCGATCAGCAGCCTGGTCCTGGACTCGCCGGTGCTGGACTGGCCGGCCACCGCCCGCCGGGCCACCGCCCGCTCCGGCTTCCGGGGCGCGGCCGCCGAACTCGGCGCGCTCGCCGCCCAGGGCCGCACCGGCGTGGATCTGGCCGACTTCGCCCGCCTCGCCGAGGGCGCCGACCTGCGCGTGCCCACCCTGGTGCTGCACGGCCCCGACGACCCGGTGGCCCCGTTCGCCGCCGCCGAGCGCCTCGCCCGCCGCCGCCCGGACGTCGTCAACCTCCAGGCCTTCCCCGGGGGTGACCACGCGGCCCTCTGGAACACCGCCCCGGACCGCTACGCCGAGACCCTGCGCCGCTGGCTCACCCCGTTCTGCTGACCCCCTTACGCCCCGCACTCACCCCCGTCGCGTCCGGAACCCGCGGCACACCCGGTTCCACCTGGCATGGACCCGCCACAAAGATCAAGCCAGCCGGTTTGGCCTCTGTTGCCCGATCTTGTCGAGCCCCCCGCGCCCCCCGCCCGCCCCGCGCGGACAACCGGATGTGACAGATGGCCGGTACAAGGGGAAGACTGCTCGACGTGACGTCTCGGAATCCGCGCGACCGTGATGCCCCGCTCCCGCCGACGATCGGTACCGGTGCGACGGTGACCCGTCTCCCCGGGACGGCCCACCGCCCCGCCGGCGCCAGGCCGGGGGCCCCGGGCGTACCCCGCCGACGAGGCCCCGCCCCCGCACCCGGCCGTGGCCGGGTCCCCGTGCCGGAGGGCTTCCCGGCCCCCGCCGAACTCGCCCCGCTGGCCCGCCGCATGCTGGTCGACGCCGTCCGGATCGCCCGCTGGGCCGGCGATCTCGACGAGGTCGACAAGCGCGGCGAGCTGCTCCCCGACGACGCCCGCGCCGCCGGCCGCGCCCTCGCCATGACGGTGGGCGCCGCCGCCAAGGCGTGGGGCCAGGCCCTGCTGGTCGGCCTGGTCGAGGCCCGGGACGGCGGTGCCGGCCCCGGCTGGCGCCTGCACGCCTGGGAGCACGACGACGAGGCGGTGGTCCGCGGCTGGTCGGCCCTGTTCGACGCCTGGACGCTGCTCGCCCCGGTGCCGCCCGCCGCCCTGCGCGGCGTCTTCGCGGTGCTCGCCGGGCAGGCCGTCGACCAGGCGCCGCAGCTGCTCTCCTTCCTCCACCTGGTGGACGGCCCGGTGGCCGACGTCGAGCTGCTGGAGCTGCTCAGGCGCGGCCTGGACGAGCGCCGGGTCGGCGGCGGCGAGGGCGCCTTCGGCCTCTCGCCCGTCCCGCACGCGGCCTCCGCCGTCTCCGCCGTCCGCGGCACCTGCCGCGAGCCGCAGATCGACACCCCGGCCGCGCCCGCCGACGTCGCCGCCGTCCTGGACTGGATGCTGGACGGCCTGGCGGCCGTCGGCGCACTGGCCCGCCGGGACAACGCGGCCGAGCTCTCCCCGCTCGGGCACTGGGCGGTGCGGGCCAAGCTGGAGGAGATCTGCACCGTCGCGCAGACCGCCGCCGGCCACATCGAGCAGAGTGCGCTGGAGCTGCTGAGCGCCTGCGCCGACTACTCGCCCGGACCGGCCCGCGCCGAGTACCGGGCCTGGCTGGCCGCCCGCCCGGCCGACCGGGCGGTGGCCGAGCTGCTGGAGGCCGCGCAGGGCGAGGACGCGCTGGTGCGCGGCCTGGCCTTCGAGGCGCTGCGGGTGGCCGGCGTGACCGCCGAGCAGGCCGTCCGGGCGGCCGTCGACGAGGCGGTGCTGCGCCCCTACGCGCTGCTCTGGCTGGCCGAGCGCTCGGACGAGGGGGTCTCCCCGGCCGACGTGCTGGGCGCGGAGGACGCTGCCTGGCTCTGGGTGGACACCGCCGCGGCCGTGCTCGACCACGGTGAAACGGAACTGCTCGTCGGCCACGTCGAGGGCGCCTCGGCCGGCGACCCGGTGCGGCTGTTCGCCCGGGCCCGGCAGTCCGGGCACCCGCGGGCGGCCTCGGTGCTGACCGCCGTCTCCGGCGTCCACCCGGACCCGGGGGTGGCCCGCGCCGCCCGCCGCTCGGCCTTCAGCGTCCACCGCGGCGGCGCGTAGCCGCGGGCACCGCACACGCGGAAGGGCCCGGCTCCCCGAGGG
>NZ_JBHVER010000223.1:0-12265 GCF_042802195.1 Kitasatospora sp. NPDC057500
GCCCGCGCCAGGGCAGCCAGCCGCGCGCCGCGTAGAACGCCGCCGCGTCGTCCGCCGCGCACAGCGCCCCCAGCTCGTAGCCGCCCCGGACCACCGCCTCCGACGCCGCCATCAGCGCCGCACCGTGACCGCGCCCGCGCCGGTCCGCGCGCACCACCACGTTCTCCACGTACCCCGTGCGCAGCGCCCGCCCGCCGTGCAGCAGCCGCCGCTGGACCACCGACGCGTGCCCGACGAGCACCCCGCCCTCCCGGACCAGCGCGTGCACGCCGCCCAGCCCGTGCTCCCAGTCCTCCTCGGCCATGTCGTCGAACTCCTCGAACAGCAGGGCGCGGACGGCCCCCAGGGTGTCGAGGTCCAGGGTGGAGGTGTGCGCGGTGACGAGTTCGGCCATGGCCCGATCGTGGCACGCCAGGGCCGTCGGGCCGATCGGATTCCGCCGTTCCGTTAATCCGTTGCCGGGGAACGGGGGCGGGAGATAGGAAGGGCGGATGAGCACCGCATCCATCACCCAGCCCGCCTTCGTCCCGGCCACGCTCGACCTGGGCGACATCGTCCTGCACCCGTGGGAGCCGGGACTGGAGGTCCGGGGCGGTGCGGTGGCGAGCCTGACGACGGCCGCCGCCGACCCGGAGATCGCCCTCTGGAACCCGCTGCGCGCCGCCGACCCGGCACAGGCCGAGGCGTGCATCGACCGCTGGGCCGGCGGCTGGAAGAACGGAACCCTCGCGTACTTCGCGATCCTGGACTCCACTACTGCCGAGCTGCTCGGCACCATCGCCCTGCGGTGGACGGACCGCGCCGACGGACTCGCCATGGTCGGCTACTGGCTGCTCCCGGCCGCCCGCGGCCGGGGCATCGCCACCCGGGCCACCCACGCGATCACCCGCTGGGGCTTCACCACCGCCGGCGCCCGCCGCATCGAACTCGCCCACGCCGTCGACAACCCCGCCTCCTGCCGCGTCGCCGAACGCTGCGACTTCCCCCTCGAAGGCACCCTGCGGGCCTCCTTCCGCTTCGGCGACGGCCTCCACCACGACGAACACCTCCACGCCCGCCTGGCCACCGACCCCCACCCGGCCGATCCGGTCCGGTAGCCCCGCCCGGCGGGTTCGTCGGCATGCTGGCGGAGTCGGAGTCGGAGTCGGATCGGCCGGGTGGTCGAGGCCGCCGGGTGCCGAGGCTTCCCGGTCGCGGGTGGTTCGGCTCCGGCGGGGGTGGGCACCTCGACGCCGGCTCGGTCCGGCGAGGCCGCCGAACACGCCTGGTCTCGCCCCGGCCCGCTGCTCTCCGCGCGCGGCGGTCTGTGCGCTTGCTCTGCCTTCGGTGAGGGGGAGCACCTTCATGCCCGCACGGCTTCCGGGCCGGAACGCCGGCCCCGCTCGGTCGCATCGGCCTGGCCGGTGGGCCTGCCGGAGTCGAGCTGCCCGCCGCCGGGTACCGCGGCTTCCGTGGGGGGCGGTCCGTTCGGTGACGGCCGGTGCCCGCGGCGAGCCTGTTCACGCTCGTCCGGACCGGCGAGGCCACCGGGCCCGGGCGGGCCGGCCCGCCGCGGTCGGTGCCCGGCGGGTCGGACCGGCCGGGTGGGCGGGGGCGCCGGGTGCTTGTGCGTTCGGTACTCGGCCGGGGCGGGCGACCGGCGGGGCCGTTCGTCGGCTGCTGCCCCGTGGAGGTGCGGGGGCGGGGCGAGGGGGGCGGGCCTAGTCTGGAAGGGCGCCGGTGCGTGGTGCGGAACGGGAACGGTGGGCCATGACGGTCGTCTCGGCGGCACTCTTCGGGGCCGATTGGCGCGCGACGCCACGCGGGTCCGCGGAGCTTCCGCGCGAGTGCGCCGCGCGTGGCTGGACCGTGGTGCTGACCGCCCCCGGGCCGGCCGGGGCTCCCGCGCTCACCGTGACCGATCCCGGCCACGACCCGGTCGGGGCAGCGCTCGACCTGGTGGACGGCGAGCCCGCGCACGCGGTGTTCGTCGCCGGGAGCGTGCCCGAAGTACGGGCCGCGCGCCGGGCCGGAGTGGCCTGCGTCGCCGTGCTCGGCGCCGGGGCCACCGCGCCCGAGCTGCGGGCTGCGGGCGCCGTCGAGGTGCACCGTGACGCCGCGGCCCTGCTGCGTGTGCTGGACGACAGCCTGCTCGCCCGCCCCCGGGCGTTCCGCGACCGCCGTCCGACCGCTTCGACCGCATCCGCGGGCCGGAGCGGTTAGCCCGCACCCCGCCGGGCACTCGCCCGGACGGGAGGACGTCGTCACCGGAAGTGCCGGAGGTGACCGAGATGGACGGACCCGCGCTGAGCGGACGGGAGCGGCGGCTCCTGGCCGAGATCGAGGGTGAGCTGCGCCGGGACACCCGGCTCGACCGGCGGTTGAGCACGATGGGTGCCAAACGGCCGAGCCGGTTGGGAAGCGCGTTGTGCGGCCTCGGCCGCCGGGTGCCGGTCGGGGCGCTGATGACGGCGCTGGTGATGTCGGCGATCTGCCTGAGCGTCGCGGTGCGCAAGCCGAGCGCGGTGATGGCGGTCGCCGCGGCCGTGGTCTGGGTGGGCAGCGTCGCGCTGGCGGCCGGAGTCTCGGCCCTGCTGCGCCGCCACCGGCGAGGCCGCGCGGGGACGGCGGACGACCTGCCGGACGGCGGGTACCGGGAGCCGCGGAGCCGCGGGTGGCCGGGGGAGCCCACGGACGGCGGCGACGAGCGGGAGGGCCGCCGCGACGGTCGGGACCGCCGCGAGCGCCGTCCCTGGGACTATCCGGAGATGTGATGACCACCGACCTGTGGGAGTACCGCCCGGGCTCCCACCACGCCGCCGATCTGACACTGGTCGGCTATGACGTCGAGGCGACCGACGGCCCGCTGGGCCACGTGGACCAGGACGCCGGGGACCACCTGCTGGTGGACACCCGGCCGTGGGTGCCGGGCGCCCCGGTCCTGGTGCCGGTCGGGCTGGTCTCCCGGATCGACCACCTGGAGCTGGTCGTCCACCTGGACTGCCCGCGCGCCCGGGTGCGCTCGGCCCCGCCGCCCGCCGCCGTCGACGGGACCGGAGGCCGGGCCGCCCTGGACGCGCACTACGCCCGCGACCGGGCCGGCGGGCGCCGTGTGGGCTGAGCCGGTGCGGGCCGGACGGCGGACGGGGCGGGGCGGGTGAGGCGGGTGAAGTTCGTCGCCCTCACCGGCCGCACGGTCGCCTTCCTGGTCGCGCCCGAAGGCGCCGAGCAGGCCGAGCTGACCGGCTCCTGGCAGGCCGTCGCAGAGGCGGGCGGCACGCCGCGGCTGGTGTCCACCCGGCCCGGACGCGTCCAGGCGTTCCGGTACCTGGACCGGGCGGACACCTTCCCGGTCGACGACGTGGTCGGCGTGGTGCGGCCGGCCGACTACGACGCGCTGGTCCTGCCGGGCGGCGTCGCCAACCCCGACCTTCTGCGACTGCACCGGGCCGCCGTCTCCTTCGTCCATGAGCTGTCCGCCGCGGGCCGGCCGGTCGCGGTGATCTGCCACGGCGCCTGGACGCTCATCGAGGCGGACGCGGTGCGCGGCCGCACGCTCACCTCCTGGCCGAGCATCCGCACCGACCTGGTCAACGCGGGCGCCTTCTGGGTCGACGAGCCGGTCCACGTCTGCCGCGACGGTCCCGGCGTGCTGGTCTCCGCCCGCAGGCCGGCCGACCTGCCGGCGTTCACCGAGGCGCTGGTGACCGAGTTCGCGCACGCGAGCCCGGCGGCGGGGCCGCACCCGCCCTGGCCCGTCGCCCACGAGGCCGCGCCCTCCCGCCACACGGGGCCGGAGGGGGTCAGCCGAGAAAGCGGTGGACCGGTGCGAGGCTGACCGGAAGATCGTCGCTCACGTCGACCGTGTGGACGAAGGTGACCTTGGCACGCCGCTCGTCGGCCGGGTCGGCGAACCGCACCAGGACGTCCTGGCAGTCGGAGCCCGGCCGGCAGTGCGGGCTCCGGGCGACGGTGACCGCGTCCAGCGTGTAGAGGCCGGGAGTGGCCCGGCGGTCCGGGGCTTCCTCGGGTTCCTCGTCGCCGGGCCCGGCGACGCCGGGCCCGGCGGGGAGCAGACCCGCGCCGAGCAGGCCGCCGGTCAGGACGGACTCCGTCAGGGCGTGGTTCAGGGCCCGCTCGGCGGGGCTCAGGCCGGGGTTGCGGGTGTGGAAGCAGATCTTGTCGAGCAGCGCGCGGACGTGCCCGGTCACCTGGTCGCGGTCGTAGTGGTGCGGTTCCCCGACGGCGTCCACGGCGTCCACGGCGGCCGCGACGAGCGCCGTCTCCGGCCAGCGGGCCAGCCCGACGGCGCTCACCCGGACGACCGGCACGACCTGCCCGGAGTACAGCCGCGCCGAGCGGTCGGTGAGCCGCCCGGGCACGGTGAGCCGACGGATGCGGCCCGGGTCCCCGGCCGGGAGCGACCGGCCGAGCAGCGCGTCGCGCAGTGCCCGGTGGACGGGGTGCACCGGTGGGGCGGCGGCGATCCGGCGCAGCAGGGCGAGCCGTTCCTCCTCGCTCCCACCGGGCGCGGGACCGGGGAGCGGGCCGGACCACTCCATCGCGACGGCGGGCTCGGCCTCCAGGGCGTAGACCGGGGTGCCGTCGAGGGAGAGCGTCCAGGTCAGCACGGACGAGGCCCAGGGGTTCTGGACGAGGTGGTCGTGCAGTTGCCGGGGGTCCCCGGGGTCCGGGGCCGGTCCGCCGGGGGCCGCTTCGGCCAGCCGCCGGCGGAAGCCGTCGCGGTGGGCCTCGGAGCGGAAGTCGACGCCGATCCGGCCGACCGCGTAGACGGGCGCGCCGTCGCCGGGGCCGCTCTCCGCGGGGGTGGGCGTGTGCTCCATGGTGCTGGGCTCCCTGGGGTGCTGGGTGCTGGGTGCTGGGTCCGGGGATGCGGGGGCCGGGCTTCGTCCGGGTGCGCGGGATTCAGTCGCCGCGCAGCCGGACGAAGATCGCCGTCGGCGGCCGTCCGGTCACCGTCACCTCGGCGCGCAGCGGGGCGGTGAGCGGGCGGACGGAGCCGTACTGCGGATCGTGGACGGGGGCGCCGAGCCGTCCGGCCGCCGCCTCCGCCACCTGCCGGGACTGCGGCGGCGACAGCGGCGGCGAGGAGAGCAGCACCCGGCCGTCGTCCAGCTCCAGGACCACCGCCCTCGGCCGGGCGGGCGGTCCGGTGACGGCGCGCACGGTGGCGTCGGTGGTGTCGCCGCGCCGGTACTTCACCCAGACCCGTCCGGCGCCCCGGGCCCGGTAGGGCGAGCCGGCGGCCTTGCAGACCAGCCCCTCCACCCCGGTGTCGGCGAGCTGTTCCATCCAGGTCAGCGCCTCGGCCCGGTCGGTGGTCGCCAGGACGGCCTGGACGGGCGGCGGGACGTCGGCCAGCGCGGCCAGCAGCAGGCGCCGCCGGTCGGCCAGCGGCAGGCCCCGGACGTCCCGGCCGGGCAGGGCGAGCACGTCGAAGGCGACCAGCCCGAGCGCGACGTCGTCGGCGGCCCTGGCCCGGCGGGTCCGCAGCAGTTCCTCGAAGGCGAACCGCCCGCCGCGCCAGGCGACCAGCTCGGCGTCCAGCACCAGCCCGGCCGGCAGCCGGGCGACGGCGGCGGCGACCGGCGGGAACTCGGGGGCGAGGTCCCGCCCGGAGCGGGACTGCAGGACCGGCGGGCGCGCCGGCCCCCGGGCGAAGGCCACGCAGCGGAAGCCGTCCAGCTTCAGCTCGTACACCACCCCGGACCCGCCGAGGCCGTCGGCCGGCGGCACGGCGGGCACGGCGGCAGGGCGCATCACCTCCACGGGGGGCTCCAGGACCACCGGGTCGCGGGCGGCGGGCCGCCCGGCCGGGGCGGGGGGCGCCTCACGGGGCGGGCGGGTCGCGGTGGCGGCGGGCAGCGGACGCGCACGCGTCGGGTCGAGGAGGGGCGCGAACAGGTCGCCGTGCGCCGCCAGCCGCTCCGGTACCTCGGCGATCGTGAACACCAGCTCGCCCGCCGACCCGGCCCCGTCCAGCTCCGCCCAGGACAGTGGCGCCGACACCGTCGGCCGCTGTTGCGCCCGCACGGTGTACGGGGCGGCGGTGGTCTTCTTCGCCGAGTTCTGCGACCAGTCGACCAGCACCCGGCCGGTGCGGCGGGCCTTCGCCATGGTGTGCACGACCAGGTCCGGGTGGGCCGCCTCCAGCTCGGCGGCGAGCTGCTTGGCGTAGGCGGAGACCTCGGCGCTCGGCGTCGGTTCCAGCGGCACCAGCAGGTGCAGGCCCTTGCCGCCGGAGGTCTTCACCCAGGCCTCCAGGCCGTCCGCCGCGAGCCGCTCGCGCAGCAGCCCGGCCACCGTGCGGCAGGTGAGGACGCTCGCCCCCGCGCCCGGGTCGAGGTCCAGCACCAGCCGGTCCGCCAGGCCCGGCGCGGCGGCGTGCCACTGCGGCACGTGCAGCTCCAGGCAGCCCAGGTTCACCAGCGAGAGCAGGGCGGCGCCGCTCTCCAGCACCACCTGGCGCAGCTCGCCGCTGCTGCTCGGCACCTCGACCGTGCGCACCCAGCGGGGTGTGCCCGGCGGCGGGTTCTTGGCGATGAACACCTCGGCCGCCACGCCGTCCGGGGTGCGCAGGAAGGACACCGGGCGGTCGTCCAGGTGGGGCAGCAGCGCGCCGTGTACGGCGGCGTAGTAGTGCAGCACCTCGCCCTTCAGGGTGCCGGTCTGCGGGTAGTACACCTTGTCCAGGTGCGAGAGCGCGAGGGTGCGCCCGTCGACCACCATCTGCGGCATCGCCGCCTCCGAGGCTGCGCGCGTCCCGGCCGGGCCGGGTCCGTTGCGGCCAGTCTGCCCGGGGCGGGGGCGTGGCGCGAGTGCGGCCCGGCCGTGCGCGCGCTACGGGCCGAGCAGGTCCAGCGCGGTGCGGAGCAGCACGTCGTCGGTGGCCGGGGCGCGTTCGGCCGCCACTCCGGAGCGGAACAGCGAGGCGCCCTCGATCAGCATCACGAACACCCCGGCCCGGGCCCGCCGCTCCTCCTCCGGCAGTTCGGGCCGGTGCCGGGCGAGGAAGGCGGCCACCTGTTCCCGGTAGTCGTCGTAGAACCCGCGGACGGCCCCGGCCACCGCCGCGTCCCGGGCGGCGAGCGCCCACACCTCGGCGAACAGCCGCACCAGCCGGGCGTCCTCCTGCTCGGCGAGCAGCGCCGCCACCACGGCGGCGGGGGCGTCGGCGGCCTCGGCGTCGGCGGTGAGCAGCGGGGCCAGCCGCTCCGCCGACCGGCGCAGCACCCGCTCCAGCACGGCGGCCACCAGGTCGGCGTGGGTGGGGAAGTAGTACTGGAGGTGGCCCAGCCTCACCCCGGCCGCCGCCGCCACGGCCCGCATGGTCAGCTCCGGCCCGCCCTCGGCGACCAGCACGCCCTCCGCCGCGTCCAGCAGGGCCTCCCGCCGCTCAGCACCCTTCCGCCCGCGCGGCGTGGCGGGGGGCGTGGCGGGGGTGGCCTCGGCGGGGGGCGCGGGTGTGTTGGCCGGGGGTCGGGGCCCGGCCGGGGCGAGGCCCGGCTGATCCGCGCTCCTCCCGGCGCGCGCCCGCGCGGAGGGCGCCGGAGGCGTGGCCTCGGCGGTGGCCGGCGGCGCGGCGGCCGGCGGGGCGACGGCGGCCGACTGGTGGGCGCGGTCGGGCGTGGTGCTCATGCGGCAGCATCCAAGCCCGTGGCGGGCCGGATGTCGACCGCGACCCCGAGGGCGGCGAGGGCGGGCAGGACCCGGGCGGGGGCCGGGGTCTGTTCCGGGAAGGAGACACCGGCCGGCGCCGGTGCCGAGCCGTCGGTGCCGAGGGCGCGGCGCAGGGCGAGCAGTCCGCCGACGGCGGTGAGGTGGGCCTGGCCCGCGCGGTCCTCGACGACGGCGGCGAGGGTGCGTCCGCCGTGGGTGACGTCGACCCGCAGCAGCGCGGTGCCGCCGTCGCCGGGCGAGTGCAGCAGCGCGCGGCGGGCGGACTGCCAGCGCTCGCCCCGGCCCCACCGGAAGAAGCCGGTGTGCTTGGCCGCCAGCAGGGCCCGGGTGCTGAGGCCGGAGCTGAAGCCGATCCGGGTGGTGGCGGTGGCGCTGCCGAGGGTGAGCGGCAGGGTGAACTGCTCGGGCGTGTCGATCCGGGCGACCCGGGTGGGGTGGGCGCCGATCCGTACGGTGCGCGTGTCGCTCAGCGGCGCGACGGTGCGGCGGCGGCCCTCGCGGACGACCTCGTAGTCCAGTCCCAGCCGGTCCATGAACTCGACGGAGTCGGCGCCGGCCCGGTCGGCGAGGTCCCAGCGGACGGCGGTCTCGACCCGGTCCGCCCCGCCGAGCCGCTCAGCCAGGTGGGCGGCGACCAGGCAGACGACCCCGCCCATCCAGGCGGAGGAGAGCAGCACGGGCGAGGCGGGGCGCAGCAGGGCGGCCACGGTGGCGGCCCGCTGGAGGCGGACGGTCCAGCGGGTGACGTCGACGTAGGGGATCCCGCCGGCCGCGGCCGCCCGGAGCACCCGGTCGTCCGGGTCGTTGACCACGCCCACGACGGCACGGACCGCCGCCTCGAACGGTGCCGGGTCGGCGAGGTCCCAGCGGCGGACCGCGGCGTGCGGGGCGCCGCCGAGGTCGCGGACGAGTGCCGCCCCCCGCTCCGCGGAGCGGCCGGTGAGCAGGACGGGGTGCTCGGCCGCGACCAGGCGGGCGAGTTCGGTGCCGACCGTCCCGTAGCCGCCGACCAGTAGGACCGGGCCCTCCGGGTCGTGGGTGAGCGAGTCGGGTGCGCAGACGTGTGTCGGGGTGGTCATGCCGGAGAAAATAGGTCATGCGACCTAAAAATTCCGTCAAGGTGTCCGTGTCCGCCCGGTCGCCAGGGCGTGGGCGTCCGCGACCAGGTCCTCGACCCGCTCCCAGTCGAGCGGCGCCACGTCGAGCCGCACGCCGATCCAGCCCCGGTGGCCGACGTAGGGCGGGCGGAAGAACCGTTCCGGCTCCTCGGCGACGAGGTGCTCCTGCGCGCCGGCCGGCGCCGGGCACCAGAACGCGAGCCGGTCGTCGTGGTGGTGGTCGGCGAGCATCACGAACACCCGCGCCCGGCGGCCGGCCCCGGCGAACCAGGTCGGCTCGCCGTGGCTGACCCGCTCGTCCACCTCGGGCAGTGCCAGGCAGACGGTCCGCAGCCGCTCCACGGCCGCGGTGCCGCCGGGGTCGTCGGTGCCGCCGGGGTCGTCGGGCACGTCGCCGGAGTGCACGGCTCAGCCCGCCGAGGGCCGCGGCGCGCCCGGGTAGGTGCCGAAGTACCAGCGGTTGCCCTCCGGATCGGCCGCGGCGAAGTCGCGCGAGCCGTAGTCCGTGTCGAACGGCGCGCTGGTGATCCGGGCCCCGGCGGCGACGGCGCGCGCGTGCAGGGCGTCCGGGTCCGCCGTGACCACATATGCGGTGAAGGTCCCGGGGCCGCCCGGCCAGGGCTCCTCGCCCTCGGCCGGCGGGCGGTCGGAGCCCAGCATCACTCCGCCGCCCTCCGGCCACGCCAGCTCCGCGTGGGCGACGAACTCCCCCTCGCCGTAGGCGACGACCTCCTCGAAGCCGAACGCCTCCCGCAGGAAGCGGATCAGCGCCCGGGCGTCGCCGGCGCGCAGACTCGGCCAGACCTGCGGCGCGGGCGGCGTTCCGGGTCCCGTGGTGCCGGTGTCGGTGCTGGCACCGGTGTCGGTGTCCATGGTGGGTACCTCCTCCAGATCGTGGCGGCCGTCCCCGGACCGGAACCGGACCGGAACCGGACCGGAACCGGACCGGAACCGGACCGGAAGCCGGGCCGACCGCCGTCATGCCTCCCACTCTGGCGCGGGCCCGGTGGCCCCGCCTTGGACGTTTCGGAACTTCGCCGCCTCCGGCCCCTCCTCCGCCAGCCAGGTGCTCGGCGCGCAGCCGGCCAGCGCGCGGAACTCGCGGGCCAGATGGGCCTGGTCCGCGTAGCCGGAGCGCGCCGCGAGCTCCGCCAGCCGGGGCGCCGGGCCGGGCAGGGCCAGCAGCCGCCGGGCCCGGTCGAACCGGATCACCCGGGCGGCGGCCTTCGGGCTCAGGCCGGTCTCCCGGCGGAACCGGTCCAGCAGGTGCCGCCCGCTCCACCCGGTCTCCCGGGCGAGTGCGGCCACCGGCACGGCGCCGCCGCTGCGCCGCAGCGCGCACCAGGCCAGGACCACCTCGGGCGGCACCCGGCCGGAGGGGCGCGCGAGGCTCAGCAGCACGCCGTCCAGCGCCGCGAACCGTTCCGGCCAGTCGCGGGCCTCCTGGACCGCCTCCTGGAGGCGGGCGGCCACCGCGCCGAGCACGGCCTCGGCCGGGACGTCCAGCCCGGACAGCTCCCCGGCCGGCAGCCCGAACAGGGCCCGCGCCGCCAGCGGGTGGACGGCGATCTGGATGCCGGACTGCCGGCCGTCGTGGCTGATCAGGGCCGGCGCCGTGTGCAGGCCGCCGAGCAGCGTGGCGTACCGGCCGGGCGGCTGCGCGGGGTCCGGGTGGCCGACCATGGTGAGCGGCTCGTCCAGGGTCAGGATGAAGGTCAGGTACGGGGAGGGCAGGCCCCGGTGCAGGGCGGGCGGCAGGCCGTGCCGGCGGTAGCCGGCGTACCAGGCCACGTACGGGCGCAGCGCCGTCGCGGGCCGCACCCGGACCGCTTCGTCGACCGGGCCGCGGCCGGCCGGCGCCGTGCCGGGCGCCCCGGCGAACTCCTCGGTCACGCCCCCAGTATCGGCCCGCCGGGAGGCCGGGGCAGCGGCCCCGCGCCCCGGGCGGGCGGTGACCGCGGGTAGCCCCGGCGCGATGCGCTCGCGGACCGTCGGCGGCGTGCATAGCGTGGGAGGACCGGACCATCCGGTGCTCGGGGGAGGAGCCTGAGGAGGAGTCCCCGTGACCACTGCTCGAGACATCATGCACCCCGGCGCCCAGTGCGTCGGCGCCGAACAGAACCTCGCCGAGGCCGCCCGGATGATGCGCGACATGGGCGTCGGCGCGCTGCCGATCTGCGGCGAGGACCAGAAGCTGAAGGGCATCATCACCGACCGCGACATCATCGTCCGGTGCATCGCGGAGGGACGGGACCCGGCCGCCACCAAGGCCTCGGAACTGGGCGGTCACCTGCACTGCGTCCGGGCCGAGGACGGCATCGACACCGTGCTCCAGAAGATGGAGCAGCACCAGATCCGCCGCATCCCGGTGATCGACGGCGACCGGCTGGTCGGCATGATCAGCGAGGCGGACCTGGCGATGGGCCACCGCGAGGGCAACCGTCTGACGGACCAGCAGATCGTCGATTTCATGGACAGCGTCTACATGAAGCGGTGACGCCGTCCGTCCCGGTCTCCTCGCGGGCCGGGCACGCCCGCCCCGCGAGGAGACCGGGTCTGCCGGAAGACACAGGATCACGCGCTTCCGGCCGGGGGCCGCTATGACCTTCGACCAGTCTTTCGGCCGGGGAGGGGAGGGGGCCGGGATTGCGGGTACAGTCCCCGGCGATGGTCGGGAGCGGCCCGGTCGGCACTGGGGAGGATGGATGGAACAGCGCGCCGTGCGGTGGATCCCGCCCGTGCTCTACACCGTGGTCCTGGCCGGTGGATTCCATCATGCGGCGGTCGCCGCAGGGGAGTTCGGCGGTGCCCGGATCACCGTTTTCGCCGGCGGACTGCTGGCCCTGCTCGCCCTGGAGGCGCCCGGTCCCGGCCGGTCGCCGGCCGCGCGGCTGCCCGTGGAGCTGCTGCTGGCGGCGCGGGTGCCGCTGGTCACGGCGGTCGTGGTGGCGGACGGCTCGGGGGTGTCGTGGGCACTGTTCGTCCTGGTGCCGTTCACCGTGTACCCGGCCTTCGGGCGCCGGGCTGCGCTGGTCTGCGCCGCCGGGTGCGTCGGGCTGCTGCTGGCGGCTCTGACCGTCCTGGCGCCGGGGTGGTGGGTGCGGCCGTCCGCCGTGTCGGACGTGCTGGTGTTCGGCCTCGGCCTGGCGCTGACGCTGTCGCTGTCCGGGGCGGCGGTGCGCGAGCAGGAGGCGCGGGCGCGGCTGGCCCGCTGCGCGCGGCGGATCGCCGAGCTGTCGGCCGCCGAGGAGAGCGGCCGGGCGGCCCGGGAGGCCCATGACAGTCTCGGTCACCATCTGGCCTCCGTCGGCGCGCAGTTGGAGAAGGCGGAAGCGTGCCGCGTGCTGGACCCGGAGGCCTCGGCGCGGGCCGTCGAGGACGCCCGCCGGTCGGCCGACCGGGCGCTCGCGGAGGTCCGCGAGTACCACATACGCGTGGGCCGGGCGCGGTGCCGGGTGGTCCTCGGC
>NZ_JBHVER010000224.1:0-12226 GCF_042802195.1 Kitasatospora sp. NPDC057500
CGCCCGTTCCCACGGCGGTGTCAGGAGCGGCTCACTTGCCGCGCAGGCCCTTGTCCAGGGCGGCCATCGCGCTGCCCTGCGCGTCGTCGCCGTCCAGCGACCAGACCATCACACCGGCCAGGTCGTTCCAGCGGGCGTAGCGGGCCTTCTCGGTGAGCACCTCGGCCGAGTCGAAGCTGTAGAAGGTGTTGCCGTCGTACTTCCAGGACGCGGCGTGGTCGCGGTCCACGTAGGTGGTGGAGCCGGGCAGCGCGTTGAGCTCCTTGTAGGTGAGGTCCGGCACGGTGCCGGTGGCCTTCTGGTAGAGGCCGTTGCGGCTGCCGGCCGGCACGCCGGTCCAGCCGTGGCCGTAGAACGGCGTGCCGAGGACGGTCTGCTGCGAGGGCAGGCCGCGCTGGGCGTAGTGGTCGACGGCCTTGTCGGAGCTGCGCTGGCGGGCGTCCGGGTCGGTGGGGTCGGAGTAGAGCGGGGAGTGGTGGTTGGTCGGGCCCTTCCCCTCCCACGGACCGTGCAGGTCGTAGGTCATCAGGTTGAGCCAGTCCACGGACTCGGCCAGCTCGGGCAGCTCCAGCCGGTCGGCGACGGTCTCGTTGGCGGCCACCGCGGCGGTCAGCAGGTAGTGGTCGGGCTTCTTCTTCTTGCCCTTGGCCCCCTCCGCGCGCTCGGCGGCCAACTCGTCCAGCTGCTTGCGGAACTCGTCCATCAGCAGGGTGAAGTTGCGGCCGTCCTCGGGGCGGACCACGTTGCCCGCGTCACCGCCGCCGCCCGGGTACTCCCAGTCGACGTCGATGCCGTCGAAGACGCCCGCGGCCACGCCCGCGCCGCCCTCCGGGGAGCCGGCCAGCTGCGGCACGTCGCCCTTCATGTAGAGGTCGATGCAGGAGGAGACGAACTTCTGGCGGGCCTCCTCGGTGGCGGCGGCGTCCGAGAAGTACTTGGACCAGCTCCAGCCGCCCAGCGAGATGACGACCTTGAGCTGCGGGTTCTGCGCCTTGAGCTTGCGCACCTGGTTGAAGTGGCCCTTGAGCGCCTGCTCCGGGGCGTCGGCGACGCCGTCCACCGACTCGGCGGCGGAGAAGGCCCGCTGGTAGTCGTTCCAGGCGTCGCCCTGGCCGGGCTCGTTGCTCTCGAAACAGGTGCCCTCGGCGGAGACGTTGCCGAAGGCGTAGTTGATCACGGTCAGCCGGCCGGCCTGGCCGGTCTCCTGGACGCGCTTGGCGGAGCTGTCGGCGCCCCACGAGGTGAAGTAGCCGACCCGCTGGCCCTTGAGCTTGGGGCCCTTGGCGCCGTCGGCGGCACTGGCCGTGGCGGTGGCGGCGGTGGAGGCGAGCAGGGCGGCGACGGTGGCGGCGGCGAGCAGGGCGGGGCGGCGAATGGGCATACCGGACCTATTCTCTGAAGCAACGTCAATTGGTATGGACCAGCTGGGACAGAGGTTTAGTCCATCGCGCCCACGCCGCACAAGGGGTCCGGCGCGGTCGGCGCACTATGCAAAAGACCGGCAAAGCCCGTGCGGCCGGCGGGAGAACGGAAGGAGGCCGGACCGCGGGTGCGGTCCGGCCTCCTCGGCGCTCAGCGCGTGGCTCAGCCGTTGATCAGGCTGCGCAGCACGTACTGCAGGATGCCGCCGTTGCGGTAGTAGTCCGCCTCACCGGGGGTGTCGATGCGCACGACCGCGTCGAACTCGTTGCTGGTCCCGTCCGCGCCGACGGCCTTGACCTTGACGGTCGCCGGGGTGCGGCCGTCGTTGAGCTCGGTCACGCCGGTGATGGAGAAGGTCTCCTCGCCGGTCAGGCCGAGGGAGTCGGCGTTCTCGCCCTCCGGGAACTGCAGCGGCAGGACGCCCATGCCGATCAGGTTCGAGCGGTGGATGCGCTCGTAGGACTCGGCGATGACGGCCTTGACGCCGAGCAGCGCGGTGCCCTTGGCGGCCCAGTCGCGGGACGAGCCGGAGCCGTACTCCTTGCCGGCCAGGACGACCAGCGGGGTGCCGGCGGCCTGGTAGTTCTGCGAGGCGTCGTAGATGAACGACACCGGGCCGTCGGCCTGGGTGAAGTCGCGGGTGTAGCCGCCCTCGGTGCCCGGCGCGATCTGGTTGCGCAGGCGGATGTTGGCGAAGGTGCCGCGGATCATGACCTCGTGGTTGCCACGGCGCGAGCCGTAGGAGTTGAAGTCGCGCTTCTCGACGCCGTTGGCGGTCAGGTACTGCGCCGCCGGGGTGCCCGGCTTGATGTTGCCGGCCGGGGAGATGTGGTCGGTGGTGACCGAGTCGCCCAGCTTGGCCAGGACGCGGGCGCCGGCGATGTCGGTCACCGGGCTCGGGGTCTTGGCCATGCCCTCGAAGTACGGGGGCTTGCGGACGTAGGTGGACTCGGCGTCCCACTCGAAGGTGTTGCCGGTCGGGACCGGGAGCGACTGCCAGCGGTGGTCGCCGGCGAAGACGTCCTGGTAGCCCTTGTCGAACATGTCCTGGTCGATGGAGCCGGCGACGACCTCGGCGACCTCCTGCTCGGACGGCCAGATGTCGGCGAGGAAGACGTCGTTGCCGTCGGCGTCCTTGCCCAGGGCGTCCCTGGTGATGTCGACGTTCATGTTGCCGGCGAGGGCGTAGGCGACCACCAGCGGCGGGGAGGCCAGGTAGTTCATCTTGACGTCGGGGTTGATCCGGCCCTCGAAGTTGCGGTTGCCGGAGAGCACCGAGACGACCGCCAGGTCGGACTCGTTGACCGCGGCCGAGACCTCCTCGGGCAGCGGGCCCGAGTTGCCGATGCAGGTGACGCAGCCGTAGCCGACCAGGTTGAAGCCCAGCTTCTCCATGTACGGGAGCAGGCCGGCCTTCTCGTAGTAGTCCATGACGACCTTGGAGCCGGGCGCCAGGGTGGTCTTGACCCAGGGCTTGACCGTCAGGCCCTTCTCCACGGCCTTCTTCGCCAGCAGGGCGGCGCCCAGCATGACGGAGGGGTTGGAGGTGTTGGTGCAGGAGGTGATCGAGGCGATCACGACCGCGCCGTTGTCGATCTCGTAGGACGAGCCGTCGGGGGCGGTGACGGCGGTCGGCTTGGAGGCCTCGGCCGAGTAGGTCGGCAGCGCCTCGGCGAAGCGCTCGGCGGCCTCGGCCAGGATCACGCGGTCCTGCGGGCGCTTCGGGCCGGAGATCGACGGGACGACGGTGGAGACGTCCAGCTCCAGGTACTCCGAGTAGACCGGCTCGTGCGAGGGGTCGTGCCAGAGGCCCTGCTCCTTGGCGTACGCCTCGACCAGGGCGAGCTGCTGCTCGTCGCGGCCGGTGAGCTTCAGGTAGTTGATCGTCTCGGCGTCGATCGGGAAGATCGCGCAGGTCGAGCCGAACTCCGGCGACATGTTGCCGATGGTGGCGCGGTTGGCCAGCGGGATGGCGCCGATGCCGTCGCCGTAGAACTCGACGAACTTGCCGACCACACCGTGCTTGCGCAGCATCTCGGTGATGGTGAGGACCAGGTCGGTGGCGGTGGTGCCGGCCGGCAGCGAGCCGGTGAGCTTGAAGCCGACGACGCGCGGGATCAGCATGGAGACCGGCTGGCCGAGCATGGCGGCCTCGGCCTCGATGCCGCCGACGCCCCAGCCCAGCACGCCCAGGCCGTTGACCATGGTGGTGTGCGAGTCGGTGCCGACGCAGGTGTCCGGGTACGCCTGGCCGCCGCGGACCATGACGGTGCGGGCCAGGTGCTCGATGTTGACCTGGTGGACGATGCCGGTGCCCGGCGGGACGACCTTGAACTCGTCGAACGCGGTCTGGCCCCAGCGCAGGAACTGGTAGCGCTCCTTGTTGCGGCCGTACTCGATCTCGACGTTCTGGACGAAGGCGTCCGGGGTGCCGAACTTGTCGGCGATGACGGAGTGGTCGATGACCAGCTCGGCCGGGGCCAGCGGGTTGATCTTGGCCGGGTCGCCGCCCAGCTCCTTGACGGCCTCGCGCATGGTGGCGAGGTCGACCACGCACGGCACACCGGTGAAGTCCTGCATGATCACGCGGGCCGGGGTGAACTGGATCTCCTGGCTCGGCTGGGCGTCGGCGTCCCAGTCGCCGAGGGCCCGGATGTGGTCGGCGGTGATGTTGGCGCCGTCCTCGGTGCGGAGCAGGTTCTCCAGCAGCACCTTGAGGCTGTAGGGCAGCCGAGCGGAACCCTCGACGGCGGAGAGCTTGAAGATCTCGTACGACTCGTCGCCCACCTGCAGCGAGCTGCGGGCGTCGAAGCTGTTCGCGGACACGACTGACTCCTTCTAGGTGCTTCGTGCGGTATCCGGCCGCCACGGTGGTAAGGTCACCCTTACTTAGGCTGACCTTGCCCGCACCGCCGGTGAGCGCCTCTCGGCAAGTATCTTGATGTCGAGATATATCGTAAGGCGGAGTTATCTCGATGTCGAGATAAACCATAGTGCATGCCGCGACGTCCGCCACGTCGGCACCACCTCCAGCCTGCCTCCCCCGGGTGCATCCTCCCCGAACCACCGCCGAACCCCCCGTAACACGGACCCCGCGCCCGCGCGTCCACCCGGGCACCGGGGGCGGACGGCCGCCGCCAGGCCCGCGACCCCGCCCCGGTACGGTGGCCCCGGAACGACAGGGCGGGAACGGATTCGGGGGTCGGCCGATGATCGTGGTGGACGCGTCCGCGCTGGTGCTGGCGCTGGCCGACGAGGGCGGACGCGGGGAGAAGGCCCGGGCCGAACTCGCCGCCGGCGGCGAGTGGGTGGCACCCGAGCACGTCGTCGTCGAGGTGATGCAGTCGCTGCGCGGCCTCTACCTCGCGCGCGAGCTCACCGCCGAACGGGTCGGCGAGCTCACCGCCGAACTGCCGGGGCTGGCGATCCGGAAGGTCCCGGTCGAGCCGCTGCTCGGGCGGATCTGGGAACTGAAGGACAACCTCACGCCGGACGACGCCGCCTACGTGGCGGTGGCGGAACGGTTCGGGGCGCCGCTGGTCACCGCCGACCTGCGGCTGATGCGGGCCAGCGGGCCGCGCTGCGAGATCCGGGGGATCCGGCCCGCCGACGGGTAGCGCGGACAGGCGAGCGGGGCGTGTCCGGGTGGCGGTGCGCGCCGTTGAACGGGGCGTCCGGCCCCCGCCCCGACCCTGCCCCCGCCCGAAGAGGTACGCCGATGCCCGCTCCGCTCGCCACCGCGCTGCTCCCGTTCGCCCTGCTGGCGCCCGCCGCCGTCCCGGTCGCGCTCACCGAGGCCGACTTCGACCCGGCCACCGCGTTCGTCCCGCCGGCCGCGATCAGCCACGCGCCCGACCTGGTGCCGTACGGCTCGCACGTGCGGGTGGTGGTGGACCGCTCGGTGCCCGGGCGGACGGTGCTGACCATGAGCGTGGCCGGGGTCGCCGCCGACCACGAGTTCCCGGTGCACCTGCACACCGGCGGGTGCGGGGCCGACCCGGCCGCGTCCGGCCCGCACTACCAGGACGTGGTGGACCCGGTCAGCCCGTCCACCGACCCCGCGTACGCCAACGACCGCAACGAGCTGCGCCTCGCGCTGCGCACCGACGGGCGGGGCGAGGGCGCCGCCGCCACCGCGGTGGCCTGGCGGCCCCGGCCGGGCGGGGCCCGCTCGCTGGTGCTGCACGCGGGCGACCAGGCCGGCGCGCACGGCGCGGCCGACCGGGTCGCCTGCGTGAACCTGGAGGAGCCGGAGTAGGGGCGGTCAGCCGCCGAGGGTGGCGACCAGGACGGCCTTGATGGTGTGCAGGCGGTTCTCGGCCTGGTCGAAGACCACGGAGTGCTCCGACTCGAACAGCTCGTCGGTGCACTCCAGCTCGGCCATGCCGGTCTCCTCGAACAGCTGCCGGCCGACCACCGTGCCCAGGTCGTGGAAGGCCGGCAGGCAGTGCAGGAACTTCACCTGCGGGTTGCCGGTGGCGCGCACCGTCTCCATCGACACCTGGTACGGCTTGAGCAGCGCGATCCGCTCGGCCCAGACCTCCTTGGGCTCGCCCATCGAGACCCAGACGTCGGTGTAGAGGAAGTCGGCGCCGGCCACGCCCTCGGCGACGTCCTCGGTGAGGGTGATCCGGGCGCCGCTGGTCTCGGCGAGCGCCTGCGCGGCCTTCCGCACCTCCTCGTCCGGCCACAGGGCGCGCGGGGCGACGATCCGGACGTCCATGCCGAGCAGTGCGCCGGTGACCAGCAGCGAGTTGCCCATGTTGGAGCGGGCGTCCCCGAGGTAGGCGAGCGCCACGCCGGTGAGCGGCTTGGCGGTGTGCTCGGTGATGGTGAGCACGTCGGCGAGCATCTGGGTGGGGTGCCACTCGTCGGTGAGGCCGTTCCAGACCGGCACGCCCGCGTACGCGGCCAGCTCCTCGACCACCTCCTGGCCGTGCCCGCGGTACTCGATGCCGTCGAACATCCGGCCGAGCACCCGGGCGGTGTCCTTGATCGACTCCTTGTGGCCGATCTGGGAGCCGGCCGGGTCCAGGTAGGTGGTGGTGGCACCCTGGTCGTGGGCGGCGACCTCAAAGGCGCAGCGCGTCCGGGTGGAGGTCTTCTCGAAGATCAGGGCGATGTTCCTACCGCGCAGCCGGGGCTGCTCGGTGCCCGCGTACTTCGCCGCCTTGAGCGTGGCGGCGAGGTCCACCAGGAAACGGAACTCCTGGGGCGTGAAGTCGAGCTCCTTGAGGAAGTGCCTGTTCCGGAGGTTGAAGGCCATGCCGGGCTCCTGGGTGACGATGACGGGCGGGTACGGGCGGGCAGGGAAGTAGCAAGTCTATACGACGTGCAGAATTTCTATGCACGGCTGCCACTTCCGCCCGCCCGACCCCGTCACAGCCGCGGATCCACCGGCTCCGACTCCAGGGCCAGCACGGCGAACACCGCTTCGTGTACCCGCCAGAGCGGCTCGCCGCCCGCCAGCCGGTCCAGCGCCTCCAGGCCGAGCGCGTACTCGCGCAGCGCCAGTGACCGCTTGTGGCCGAGGAAGCGCTGCCGCAGCCGGTCCAGGTGCTCGGTGTAGTCCGGGCCGTAGACGATCCGCAGGTACTCGCGCCCGCGCACCTTCACCCCGGGCTGGACCAGCCCGCCCGGCCGCCCCTCCCCCGCCCGGCCGCGCACCAGCGAGGCCAGCGGCTTGACCACCATGCCCTCGCCGCCCGCCGCGGTCAGCTCCTCCCACCAGGCGACGCCCGCGGCGACCGACGCCTCGTCGGCGGTGTCCACCACCAGCCGGCCGGTCCGGCGCAGCAGCGGGGCCGCCGGGTGGTCCGCCTCGTCCGCCCCGGCCAGCCGGTCGGTCCAGGCGAGGTGCTCGTCGTGCGGGCGCACCGCCAGGTTCGCCCCCTCGGCGGCCAGCACCTGGAACGGCGCCAGCCGGATCCCGGCCAGCCCCTCGGTCGGCCAGCAGTACCGCCGGTACGCCTCGGTGAACGCCTGCGCGTCGGCGGCGCGCCGCCGCTGGCGCCCGGGCAGCCCGGCGACGTCCAGCCCGCGCCCGCCGGCCCGCTCCAGCGCGGCCAGCACCTCCGGCAGCGCCGCGCCCGCCGCCGCGCCGACCGCCGCGTACTGACGGCGCAGCAGCTCGACGGCCTTCAGCGACCACGGCATCAGCTCGGCGTCCAGCAGCAGCCAGCCGGTGCGCAGCTCCTCGAACAGCCCGGACCGCTCGGCGGCCGCCCGCAGCCGCTCCAGCACCGCGGCGGTCAGCGCCTCGTCCCCGAGGAACGCCCGGCCGGTGCGGGTCCAGATCGCGCCCGGACCGGCCGGCCCGAACCGCTCCTCCAGCGCGGCGCCGTCCCGCGCCACCAGCACCACCGCGCGGGAGCCCATGTGCTTCTCCTCGCAGACCACCCGCTCGACGCCGTCCGCCCGGTAGGCGGCGAAGGCCTCGTCGGGGTGCTCCAGGTAGCCGGGCCTGGACGAGGTCGCGCTCGGCGCCATGGTCGGCGGCAGGTAGGCGAGCAGCCGGGGGTCGATCGCGAACCGGCTCATCACCTCCAGTGCCGCCGCAGCGTTCTCCTCCCGCACCGCGACCCGGCCGGCCAGCGCGGTCTCCACCGCCCGGCGGCCCGCCACGTCGGCGAGGTCCAGCGGGCGCCCCTCGCGGGCGCCCGGCGCGTCCGTGCGCATCGGCCGCACCGGCGCGTACCACTCCCGCTCGGCCTCGACGGCGACCAGCTCCCGCTCCGGGTAGCGCAGCGCGGTCAGGCTGCCGCCGAAGACGCAGCCGGTGTCCAGGCAGATGGTGTTGTTGAGGAAGGCCGCCGACGGGACCGGCGTGTGGCCGTAGACCACCAGCGCCCGGCCCCGGTACTCCTCCGCCCACGGGTAGCGCACCGGCAGGCCGTACTCGTCGGTCTCGCCGGTGGTGTCCCCGTACAGGGCGTGCGAGCGCACCCGGCCGGAGGCCCGGCCGTGGTACTTCTCCGGCAGGCCCGCGTGGCAGACCACCAGGGCGCCGCCGTCCAGCAGGTAGTGGCTGACCAGGCCGCGCATGAACGCCCGGACCTCGGCGCGGAACTCCTCGGGCTCCCCCGCCAGCTGGTCCAGCGACTCCTGGAGGCCGTGCGAGACGGTGACCTTGCGCCCGTCCATCGCCCGGCCGAGCTTGTTCTCGTGGTTGCCCGGCACGCAGACCGCGTGCCCCGCCGCCACCATGCCCATCACCAGGCGCAGCACCCCTGGCGTGTCCGGGCCGCGGTCGACCAGGTCGCCGACGAAGACCGCCGTCCGCCCCTCGGGGTGCACCGCGTCCACCGGCCGCCCGGCGCCGTCGCGCAGCAGCGTCCAGCCGAGCCGGGTCAGCAGGCTCTCCAGCTCCGAGCGGCAGCCGTGGACGTCGCCGACGACGTCGAACGGGCCGGTGAGGTGGCGCAGGTCGTTGAAGCGCTTCTCCGGCACGATCTCGGCGGCCTCGACCTCGGCCTCGCCGCGCAGGACGTGCACCTTGCGGAAGCCCTCGCGCTCCAGGCCGCGCAGCGAGCGGCGCAGCTCGCGGTGCTGGCGCGGCACGACGTGCGCGGGCAGGTCGCGGTCCGGGCGGGAGCGGTTGCGCTCGGCGCAGACGCCCGGCGGGACGTCCAGCACGACGGCGATCGGCAGCACGTCGTGGTCGCGGGCGATCCGCACCAGCCGGCGGCGGGCCTCGGGCTGGACGTTGGTGGCGTCCACGACGGTCAGCCGGCCGGCGGCGAGGCGCTTGCCGACGATGTAGTGCAGCAGGTCGAAGGCCTCGGCGGAGGCGGACTGGTCGTTCTCGTCGTCGGCCACCAGGCCGCGGCAGAAGTCCGAGGAGACGACCTGGGTGGGCAGGAAGTGCTTGCGGGCGAAGCTGGACTTGCCGGCGCCGCTGGGGCCGATCAGGACCACCAGGGAGACGTCCGTCACCGGGAGGCGGCGGGGGGCGGCCGTTCCGGGGGCGACGGAGCGGGTCACGTCGGTCACGTCGGTCTCGTTGGTCCCGGCGGTCTCGCCGGTCTCGTCGGTCATCGGGTCTCGCCCCCTTCGTCGGGCGTCGTGCTGTCCATGGTGACTGTGTTCGCGGGCACCGCGTCGGCGGCCCCGTCGCCGGTGAGGCGGAACAGGGCGAGCTGGGTCGGGGCGCCCACCTCGGCGTCCTGCGGGCCGACCGGACGGATGTCGACCGTGTAGCCGTACGCGGCGGCGACCCGGTCGGCCCAGTCGCGGAACTCGGCGCGGTCCCACTCGAAGCGGTGGTCGGCGTGCCGGAGGTGACCGGCCGGCAGGCTCTCCCACCGGACGTTGTACCCGGCGTTCGGCGTGGTCACGACCACCGCCGGCGGCCTGGCCGCGCCGAACACCGCGTACTCCAGGGCGGGCAGCCGCGGCAGGTCCAGGTGCTCGATCACCTCGCAGAGCACGGCCGCGTCGAAGCCCTTCAGCCGCGCGTCCGTGTACGTCAGCGCGCCCTGGACCAGCCGCACCCGGCTCGCCTGACGCTCCGGCATCCGGTCCAGCCGCAGCCGGCGGGCGGCCGCGGACAGCGCCCGCACCGACACGTCGACGCCCAGGACCTCGGTGAACCGCGCGTCCTTCAGCAGCGCGGCGATCAGCTCGCCCTGGCCGCAGCCGAGGTCGGCCACCCGGGTCGCGCCGGTCTCGCGCAGCGCGTCCAGGACGGCGGTGCGGCGCTGCTCGGCCAGCGAGGGGCCGCGCTGCCCGGCCGGCTCCCGGTCCTGGTCCTGGTCCTGGTCCTGGTCCTGCTGCTGCTCCTGTTCCTGCGCGGTTTCCTCCGCGCTGTCGTCGACCGCGTTGTCCACCTCCTCGGCCTCGCGGTCGTCGGCCTCCGCCAGCCTGGCCAGCTCCAGGCGCTCCATCGCCCGCCGGGTCAGCGTCCAGCGCCGCGCCAGGTAGCGGCGGGTGATCAGGGCCCGCTCCGGGTGGCCGGCCAGCCAGCCCCCGCCGGCGGCGAGCAGCTTGTCGACCTCGTCCGGGGCGACCCAGTAGTGCTTGGCGCCGTCCAGGACCGGCAGCAGCACATAGAGCTGCTGCAACGCGTCGGCCAGCCGCGCGTGCTCCGCCGACAGCTCCAGCCGGACGTGGCGCGACTCGCCCCACTCGGGGAACTCGGTGTCCAGCAAGATCGCCGACGCCTCCACCCGCCAGCCCAGCGGCTCGAAGAGGCGCACCGCCATCGCCGTACCGGCGCCCTCGCCCGCCGCGCCGCCGACCGGCACGGCAGGCAGCGAGATCCGCAGCGGGCGCGGCCGGTCGGCCAGCCCGGGGCGGGTCTCGCAGACGCCCTTCATCGCCGTCCGGAACACCGTGCGCAGCGCCACCGCGAGCAGCGAGGAGGCCGCGTAGGGGCGGTCGTTGACGTACTGGGCGAGCGCGAAGTCGGGCGAGCCGGCGCGGCCCTTGCCCCGGCCCTTGCGGACCAGTGCGATCGGGTCGACGTCGAGCAGCAGCGCGGCCGTGCAGGCCTCGTCGCCCGCCTCCGGGTAGAAGACGTGCGCCTCGCCGTGCGCCGTGGAGAACCGCTGGACCCTGCCGGGGTGCTTGTGCAGCAGAAAGCCCAGGTCAGTGGCCGGATTCTCGGCGGTACCTGTGGTGGAGATCGACATGAACACCCGTTGGAGTATTGCCGAGGAGGGGCTCGCCCGGCACCGCATTTTGTTGCCGCCCGGGAGTGCCGGGACCGGTCCGGCCGGTGAGCGTGTTCGGCAGCAGCGGCCCGGATTCGTTAACGTGCACGATGTGACTGCAGAATCCACCACCCCCGTGAACGGCGCCGTTGCCGCAGGTCTGGCCACCATCGCCGCGGACGGCACCGTCCTCGACACCTGGTTCCCGGCCCCCGTGCTGACCGCCGGGGCCGGCCCGGCCGGGACCGTCCTCCTGACCGCCGAGCAGGCCGAGGCCGAGCTGGGCGCGGGCGCCGCCGAGGCGCTGCGCGCCGACGCCCGCCGCGGCGTCGAGGTGGTCGCCGTGCGCACCACCATCGCCTCGCTGGACGAGAAGCCGCTCGACGCGCACGACGCCTACCTGCGCCTGCACCTGCTCAGCCACCGCCTGGTCCGGCCGCACGGCCTGAGCCTGGACGGCATCTTCGGCCTGCTGGCCAACGTGGCGTGGACCAGCATCGGCCCGGTGCCGGTGGACAAGGTCGAGCAGGCCCGGCTGGCCGTGCGCGCCCAGGGCGGGCAGCTCGCCGTCTACGGCATCGACAAGTTCCCGCGGATGACCGACTACGTCGCCCCGTCCGGCGTGCGCATCGCCCACGCGGACCGCGTCCGCCTCGGTGCCCACCTGGCCGCCGGCACCACCGTGATGCACGAGGGCTTCGTCAACTTCAACGCCGGCACGCTGGGCACCTCGATGGTCGAGGGCCGGATCAGCGCGGGCGTCGTGGTCGGCGACCACAGCGACATCGGCGGCGGCTCCTCGATCATGGGCACCCTGTCGGGCGGCGGCAAGCAGGTCGTCTCCGTCGGCGAGCGCTGCCTGCTCGGCGCCAACGCGGGCATCGGCATCTCGCTGGGCAACGACTGCGTCGTCGAGGCCGGCCTCTACGTCACCGCCGGCACCCGGGTCACCACCCCGGACGGCGCGGTGGCCAAGGCCCTCGAACTGTCCGGCCAGGACAACCTCCTCTTCCGCCGCAACTCCCAGACCGGCGCCGTCGAGGTCATCGCCCGCACCGGCTCCTGGGGCGGCCTCAACGCCGACCTCCACGCCCACAACTGACCCGCACGGCAGATGAGTGATGCCGGGCTTCGAGGCCTCCCTCGAAGCC
>NZ_JBHVER010000225.1:0-12073 GCF_042802195.1 Kitasatospora sp. NPDC057500
CGCCGGCCCCTCGCCGCTGTGCGGGCGGGCTCAGCCGTTGTGCGCGGGCTCAGCCGATCGGCAGGCCGTTGAGGGAGCCGCCGTTGAGGCCGCCCAGCAGGCCGCCCAGCGGGCCGAGCGCGCTGGTCAGGCCGGACAGGCCGTTCAGCGGGCTGTTCGGGCCGAGGTCGGCGCCGCCGAGGCGGTTGGCCGACCCGTGCTCGGCGAGGCCGAGCACGTCGGCGCCGGGCAGGCCGGTGGGCAGGGCCCGGGTGACCGCGCCGATCGGCAGCGCGTCGGTGACGGTGCTGGTGCTGGGGACGGCCTGGGCGACGCCGCCGGCGCCGGGCACGGCGTTGGCCAGCCCGCCGAGCGATTCGAGGCCGGCCTGCGAGCCGGCGGCCTGCGCGCTGCGCTGCGGGGTGGCGCTCTTGCCGGTGACGGCCTCGCCGAGCTTGCCGGCCAGCGCCCGGGCGACCTTCGGGGCGACATTGGAGAGCTCGCCGGTGGTGGCGGCGGTCTGGTCGAGCGGCGCGGTCAGCGAGCCGGCCTTCTCGTTCGCCTCGGGAAGCTGCTGGGCGACGATGCTGCCGGTCGCGTCGGCGGCGGCGGGCACGCCCGCGGCGACGGTGGCGGCGCCGGTGTTCCCGGCGGCCTGGCCCAGCTGGTGGGTGGTGTGCTGCAGGGTGGACCCCGCGTCGGTGTTGGTGAGCTGGCCCAGCGGGGCGGCCAGGTCGCCCTTCGGCAGCAGGGCGTCGGCGGCGGACGCGGAGCCGGCCGCGACCAGCGGGGTCGCGCCGGCCGCCACGAGCAGCGCGGCCTGGGCGATCCGGCGCGTGAGGGGGTGAGACATGGGGCTCCTCAGGAGGGTCTGGGTCCGTCCCGTCCGCCGGGCGGACGACGTTGTTACCGCTTGAGAAGCCAGAAGGTTTCGGGCCGTGCAAGGAAAGCGTCGGGCCGACCATCGGATGGTAGGACCGCTCAGGGCGCCGCGCGGGGCACCGGAGTGCGGCGGTGCGTCCAGGGCGGGCCAAGGGGAGTGACGGTTCTGCGCCCCGCCCGCCCCGGCCGGCCGGCCGTCCACCCCGGTTGACGCGAATCACCCGGGCGGCGGCAACCCGGACACCAGTGCGTCAACGGCCGGGGACCGTCGCCCCTCAGCCCTTCGCCGGGGCGGCCAGCGAGACCAGCACCAGCTTGGTCGACGTCCCGGTCGGCTGCGGCTTCCAACCGTCCTCGGACTTCGCCTGCCGCCAGATCCGGCCGTCGTACGCGACGGTCTCGATGCCCAGCCGCTGCGCCTGCGTCACCGCCCAGTGGGCCACCGCCCAGCCGTTCTGCCGCTCGGCGTCCGGGCCGGAGTCGGTGGACGCGGTCGGGTCCGGGGTCAGCGAGACGGCGTTCTCGGCGCCCTTGATCGTGGACGTGTGGCCGGCGGCCGGGGTCACCGTCCGGCCGAACTCCCGGCGCACCCGGTCGCTCAGCACCTGGGTCCGGTCCTGGGGCGCCGCGGCGGCGCCCGCCTCGTCGGCGTCCGGCGCGGCGAAGTCGTGCACCACGCAGTTCAGCGAGGCCGCCTCACGGCCGGTCAGCGCGGAGGCCAGCAGGGTGGCCTTGGTCTCGTGCTTGGCGTAGGCCTGCGGGTAGCCGCTCTTCTGCACCTGCTGGGCCGCGTCGGTCAGCGGCAGCCGGGTGTAGCCGGGCACCTTGACCAGGCCGTCCAGGAACTTGTTGGTCGCGTAGACCGGGTCCATGATCTGCTGCACGGTGCCCCAGCCCTGCGAGGGCCGCTGCTGGAACAGGCCCACCGAGTCCCGGTCGCCGCCGGTGAGGTTGCGGATCTTGGACTCCTGCATCGCGGTGGCCAGCGAGATGGTCACCGCCCGGTCCGGCAGGCCGCGGGCGTGCGCGACGGCGGCGATGGTCGCCGCGTTGGCCGCCTGCGGGAGCTCCAGGGTGCCCTCTCCGGCCGGCGTCTTCACCGAGCAGCCCTCGGGGGTCAGCAGCTTGTTGTCGCGCAGCCAGAACAGCGCCACCGCGACCACGGCCAGCACCAGCAGGCCGATCAGCACCACCCGCAGCGGCCTGCGGCGCCGCCGCGGCGCCGCGCCCTCACCACCGCCGCCGCCCTCTCGCCTCGCCACCGCCGCCCCTCTCCGCCGAGCACTTCCGAACCGACACCGTACCGACTCGGACGGATGTGCGGTGACCTGCGGTTGCAGTTGTTCGCCCGCTCGCCTCCGGGGCGCTCCGACCCGGTGCCGACGGTCGGCGGGCACGGCGCCACCTCTTTCGTCGGCGGCTTGGCCCTTCTCCCTTTCGGCACCGGCGCGTCCCTTCGGCTCGGGGCGGGGTCGCCCGCTCGCCTCCGGGGCGCTCTTCGGGGCGGGTGGCCCCGACGACAGGACTAGGCTGGGCAACCATGAGCAGCCCGAAGACGCCCCTGGACCTCACCCTCGACGGCGGCGCGCTGACCGCCCAGCTGGTCGACTTCCCCTCCGTCAGCGGCGACGAGCAGGCGCTCGCCGACGCGGTGGAGGCGGCCCTGCGGGTCTACCCGCACCTCACCGTCGACCGCTACGGCAACAACGTGGTCGCCCGCACCGGCCTCGGCCGCTCCGAGCGCGTCCTGCTCGCCGGCCACATCGACACCGTGCCGATCGCCGACAACGTGCCCTCCTGGGTGGAGGGCGACCTGCTCTACGGCTGCGGCACCTCGGACATGAAGGCCGGCGTCGCCGTCCAGCTGCGGCTCGCCGCCACCCTGCCCGAGCCCAACCGGGACCTCACCTTCGTCTTCTACGACTGCGAGGAGGTGGAGGCCGACCGCAACGGCCTCGGCCACCTCGCCAAGGCCCACCCCGACTGGCTGGCCGCCGACTTCGCGGTGCTCATGGAGCCGAGCGGCGCGGTCGTCGAGGGCGGCTGCCAGGGCACCCTGCGCGCGCAGGTCCGGCTCGGCGGCGTCCGTGCGCACGCGGCCCGCAGCTGGCTGGGCGACAACGCCATCCACAAGGCCGGCGAGGTGCTGCGCCGGCTCTCCGAGTACCGCCCGCGCCTGGTCGAGATCGACGGTCTCGAGTACCACGAGGGCCTCAACGCGGTGCGCATCGACGGCGGCGTGGCCGGCAACGTCATCCCCGACGAGTGCGTGGTGACGGTCAACTTCCGCTTCGCCCCGGACCGCGACGAGGCCGGCGCCGAGAAGCACGTGCGCGAGGTCTTCGACGGCTTCGAGGTCACCGTCACCGACTTCGCCCCGGGCGCGCTGCCCGGCCTGAACCAGCCGGCCGCGCAGGCCTTCCTCGCCGCGACCGGCGGCACCGCCCGCGCCAAGTTCGGCTGGACGGACGTGGCCCGGTTCAGCGCGCTCGGCGTCCCGGCGGTCAACTACGGCCCCGGCGACCCGAACATGGCGCACAAGCGGGACGAGCACTGCTCGCTGAGCGCCATCGCCGTGACCGAGGAGCGGCTGCGCGCCTGGCTGACGGCCTGATCCGGCCGTCCGGCCATCGGCCGGAGGCCATCTTCCGGTCGCCCAACCGACCTTCCGGCGTTGCCTGAAAAAGGGGAGGGGCGGGCGTAGGGTTTCGTCATGACAGGCACTGGAGACGAAAAGCGCTACGGGCACGGCCCCGAGCAGGTGGGCGAGCCGCGCCCGAAGAAGGCGTGGCCCGAGAAGCAGAAGGGCCCGGTGCTGGTGCGCCGGGACCAGGTCGGCGAGAGCACCACGGACCAGCGCCTGCTGGACACCACCGGTCCGACCGACTGGCTGCACACCGACCCGTGGCGGGTGCTGCGGATCACCTCCGAGTTCGTCGAGGGCTTCGGCGCGCTGGCCGAACTCCCGCCCGCGGTGAGCGTCTTCGGCTCCGCCCGGACCCCGTTCGACTCGCCCGAGTACGCGGCGGGCGTGGCGATCGGCCGGGCGCTGGCCGAGGCCGGCTACGCGGTGATCACCGGCGGCGGTCCGGGCGCGATGGAGGCGGCCAACCGCGGCGCCTCGGACGCCGGAGGGCTCAGCGTCGGGCTCGGCATCGAGCTGCCCTTCGAGCAGGGGCTCAACGAGTTCGTCGACCTCGGGCTGAACTTCCGCTACTTCTTCGTCCGCAAGACGATGTTCGTGAAGTACGCGCAGGGCTTCGTCGTCCTGCCCGGCGGGCTCGGCACGCTGGACGAGCTGTTCGAGGCGCTCACCCTGGTGCAGACGAAGAAGGTCACCCGCTTCCCGGTGATCCTCTTCGGCAGCGCCT
The DNA here is from genome assembly GCF_042802195.1 of Kitasatospora sp. NPDC057500. NCBI lineage: Bacteria > Bacillati > Actinomycetota > Actinomycetes > Kitasatosporales > Streptomycetaceae > Kitasatospora > Kitasatospora sp. NPDC057500. The sequence continues at coordinate 4,233 of NZ_JBHVER010000225.1, forward strand.
ACTGGGGCGGGCTGGTCGACTGGCTGCGGAACACCCTGGTCGCGCAGGGCAAGGCGGCCCCGCACGACCTGGAGCTGTTCCACGTCACCGACGAGATCGACGAGGTCATGAAGATCCTCGCCGACGCCCGCCGTCCGGTGAACGAGATCTAGCGCGAGCGAGCCTCCGGGCCGGAGCGCCCCGGAGGCGTGCCGAGCGCCGTCAGGCCAGTCCCCGGCGGGCGACCGCCGGGGGGCGGGTGCCGCGGATCGAGGCGACCATGTCGAGCACCTGCCGGGTCTCCGCCACCTGGTGCACCCGGTACACCTGGGCGCCCAGCCAGGCGGAGACCGCCGTGGTCGCCAGGGTGCCGAGCAGCCGCTCGTTCACCGGCTTGTCGAGCGTCTCGCCGACGAAGTCCTTGTTGGACAGCGACACCAGCACCGGGAACCCGGTCGCGGTCATCTCCGGCAGCCGCCGGGTCGCCTCCAGCGAGTGCCGGGTGTTCTTCCCGAAGTCGTGCCCCGGGTCGATGATCACCGCGTCCCGCCGCACGCCCAGCCCCACCGCCCGCTCGGCCAGGCCGACGGTCACCCCCAGGATGTCCGCCATCACGTCCTCGTAGCCGACCCGGTGCGGGCGGGTGCGCGGCTCGGCGCCGCCCGCGTGGGTGCAGACCAGCCCGGCGTCGTAGCGGGCGGCCACCTCCGCCAGCCGCGGGTCGACCCCGCCCCAGGCGTCGTTCAGCAGGTCCGCGCCCACCTCGCAGACCGCCTCGCCGACCTCGTGCCGCCAGGTGTCGACGCTGATCACGGCCTGCGGGTGGCGCTTGCGCAGCTCCGCGACGAACGGCACGGTGCGCCGCAGCTCCTCCTCGACGGTCACCTCGTCGCCCGGACCGGCCTTCACCCCGCCGATGTCCAGGATCGCGGCGCCCTCGGCCACCGCACGGTCGGCGGCGGCGAACGCCGCCTCGTCGGCGAACGTCGCACCCTTGTCGAAGAACGAGTCCGGCGTGCGATTGACGATCGCCATGATCACCAGCTCGTCGTCCCCGAATTCCCGTGGTCCCAGGCGCAGTGCCACCGATGTCTCCTCCACAGCTGCTGCGAGTGCGATGATGGCCCCCGGCCCATCGGGACCATGATCCCACTCCAGTCGGGGCCGGCCGGAAAATCGGGAGGACCGCTCGTGTTCTGGGTGATCGTGGTGGCGATGGCCGTGGTGGTCGGCGGCGCCGCGCTGGTGGCACTGGGCGGCGGCGGCTCGCTGCCGGAGGCCGTGCAGGACCGTATCTCCGCCCGGCTGCCGCAGGACCGCGCGCTGGGCCAGGGCGACGTCGAGGCGCTGCGCCTGCCGATGGCCGTGCGCGGCTACCGGATGGACGAGGTGGACGACGTCCTCGACCGGCTGGGCGCCGAACTCGCCCACCGCGACGCCCGGATCGCCGAGCTGGAGGCGCTGGCCGCGGTGCGCGGCGCCGTCGAGGCCGACGACCGTCCGGAGCCCGGCGCCGAACCGCTGCCCGGCCTGGAGGAGTTCGCCCGGGTCGTCGAGCCCGCCGTCGCCCTCGCCAAGGCCCCCGCGGCCTCCGTGGAGCCGGCTCCCGACGACGCGAAGCCCGAGGGGCCGAAGTGAGCGCGGAGCCCGGCGGCGCCGTCCTCGGCGCGGACGGGCTGCGCCGCTGCGGCTGGGGCGACTCGGCCGACGACTACCGCGCCTACCACGACACCGAGTGGGGACGCCCGGTGCGCGGCGACGACGCGCTGTTCGAACGGGTCTGCCTGGAGGCCTTCCAGTCCGGGCTGTCCTGGATCACCATCCTGCGCCGCCGCGAGGGCTTCCGGGCGGCCTTCGCCGGCTTCGGGATCGCCGAGGTGGCCGGGTTCGGCGAGGCCGACGTCGAGCGGCTGCTCGCCGACACCGGCATCATCCGCAACCGCGCCAAGATCGAGGCGGCGATCGCCAACGCCAGGGTCGCCCGCGACCTCGACGGCGGACTGGACGCGCTGATCTGGCAGTTCGCCGGCGACCCGGACCGGCCGGCCCCCCGCACTCTCGGCGAGGTGCCGGCCGTCACGCCCGAGTCGACGGCGCTGGCGAAGGCCCTGAAGAAGGCCGGCTTCCGCTTCGTCGGCCCGACCACCGCGTACGCGCTGATGCAGGCCTGCGGACTGGTCGACGACCACCTCGCCGACTGCCACGCGAGGGGCGGCCGGTGAGGCCGACGGGGCGGGCTACCGCCCCAGGTACCGCGGCTTCTCCTTGGCGATGAAGGCGCGGACCGCGATCCGGTGGTCCTCGCTCTCGCCGGCCAGCGTCTGCAGCTCGTCCTCCTTGTCGAGCAGCTCGCTCAGCGAGTGCGAGGCGCCGTACGCCAGCGACTCCTTGATCGCGCCGTAGGCCACCGTCGGGCCCTCGGCCAGCTCCTTGGCGAACACCCGGGCGGTGGCGGCCAGTTCGGCGGCCGGCACGACCTTGGTGGCCAGGCCCAGCTCCATCGCCTCGGCCGCCTTCACGGTGCGCGGCAGCATCAGCAGCTCGGTCGCCCTGGCGTGCCCGACCAGCCGGGGCAGCGTCCAGGAGGCACCGGAGTCGGCGGTCAGCGCGATTCCGGCGAACGCGGTGTTGAAGCCGGCGGTGTCCGCGAGGATCCGGAAGTCGCAGGCGAAGGCCAGTGAGGCACCCGCGCCCGCCGCCACCCCGCCGACCGCGGCCACCGTCGGCTTGCGCATCCCGGCCAGCGCCCGCAGCAGCGGGTTGTAGTGCTCGGCGACGGTCTTCAGCGCGCCCTCGCCGGTCTCCTCGGCCCGCTTCAGCAGGCCGAGGTGCTCCTTGAGGTCCTGTCCGACGCAGAACGCCCGGTCGCCCGCACCGGTCAGCAGCACCGCCCGCACCGCCGGGTCCTCGGCGGCGGCGGTCACGGTGTCCCGCAGCGCCACCTTGGTCGCCACGTCCAGCGCGTTCATCGCCCCGGGGCGGTTGACGGTGATGACGGCCAGGCCGCCGTCCAGCTCGTACAGCACGGAATCGGACATGGGCGAGGGCTCCCTTGCTCGTGGTCGGCGTCGATCGTCACTGCTCGTCGCAGCCAGGATGCCGGAGCCTCCGGCCGCCTGGGGAGTGTGAGGTATCGCACCTTTCGGCGGCTTACGGACCGCCGCCGCGCCGGGGCTTATGCCGGAATATGTGCAGGATTGCGGTGGTCCGCACGAGGTTGCACCGAGAGTGATGTTGGTCATCAGGCCTTGGCATGCGGGATAATGGCTTCCGATCAATGCGTTCGATACCGGCGGTGGACGGACTGCCGGTGCGTAGCTGAGCGGTTGCAGGAAGGGGAACGAGCATGGCGGCCATGAAGCCGCGGACGGGTGACGGCCCGCTCGAAGTCACCAAAGAGGGGCGGGGCATCATCATGCGCGTTCCGCTCGAAGGCGGCGGACGCCTCGTGGTGGAGCTCACGCCTGACGAGGCCGACGCCCTCGGCGAGGCCCTGAAGAAGGCCTGCGGCTGACCGCAGCAGGTGCTCGCCATCTCCTGGAGATGTGCTGCCGGGCCCGGGTACGACCATCGTGTCGGCCCGGGCCCCGTACTTTTGCCCCCGGGGGCGGTCCTGGAGCCGGGCCTCAGCGCTTCACGGCGCAGAGCAGCCCGTCCGAGACCGGCAGCAGGGCGGGCAGCAGCGCCTCGCTCTCCCGGACCACCTGGACCAGGTCCCGCACCGACTGCGTCTGCGGGTCCCGGAGTTCCGGCTCGGCCAGCCGGCCCTCCTGGAACACGCCCTCGAAGCAGACCATCCCGCCCGGCCGCAGCAGTCGCAGCGACTCCGCCAGGTACTCCCGCGACTCCGCCGGGTCACCGTCGCAGAACACCAGGTCGTACTGGCCGTCGGCGAGCCGCGGCAGCACCTCCAGCGCCCGGCCCGGTATGAACCGCGACCGGTTGGCCGCGAACCCGGCCGCCTGGTAGGCCTCCTTCGCCAACTGCTGGCGCACCGGCTCGGAGTCGACGGTGGTGAGCACGCCGTCCGGCCGCATCCCGCGCAGCAGGTACACCCCGGAAACGCCCGTCCCGGTGCCGATCTCGGCCACCGCCTTGGCGTCCAGCGCGGCGGCCAGCAGCCGCAGGCAGGCGCCTCCGCTCGGCCCGATCGCCCGGATCCCGGTCCGCGCGGACTGCGCCCGGGCGTAGGTCAGCACCGCGTCCTCGCCGACGTAGGTGTCGGCGAGGGCCGCGCGCGCGGGCCCGAACTCGCTGATGGCTGCCTCTTTCGGAGCCCCGGGTGACGGCCCGGCGCCGAGCGGATGTCGATATTTCCTGCCACAGATTACTGGCCGGACGGGAACCGCGTACGGCGGCGGGCCGTTGGTTCGGCAGGGACCGGGGGAACGGGACGTCCCGGACACCCTCCGGGCCCGTCATCCGGGCCGGCCGGTCCCGGGCGGTTCTTATCCGGGCTTGACGGGCGAGGTGGATATGGTGGTGGCCCTGCTGGGCAGAAGAGCCGACCGAGGAGGTGTGGCCGAGGGCGACGTCCCCGTGCGGCGGCACTCCCGCGGCACCGCGTCGGCCCGTACGCCGAAGCCCGTGATGAACCAGCCTGCGCACTCCACCCTGGACCAGCCGGCCCCCGCGTCCGAGACGCCGGCCGCCGGTACCGCCGAGGCCCCCGCCCTCGCGACCTTCGCCGAGGGCCCCGACGCGCAGACCTGGACTCCCCCCACGTGGGAGGAGATCGTCGAGGCCCACAGCGCCCGCGTCTACCGCCTCGCCTACCGGCTGACGGGCAACCAGCACGACGCCGAGGACCTCACCCAGGAGGTCTTCGTCCGGGTGTTCCGCTCGCTGTCCACCTACACCCCCGGCACGTTCGAGGGCTGGCTGCACCGGATCACCACCAACCTGTTCCTGGACATGGTCCGCCGCCGCCAGCGCATCCGCTTCGACGCGCTCGGCGAGGACGCGGCCGAGCGGCTGGCCTCCCGCGAGCCCAGCCCCGCCCAGCACTTCAGCGACACCCACTTCGACGCCGACGTCCAGCACGCGCTGGACACCCTGGCGCCCGAGTTCCGTGCCGCCGTCGTCCTCTGCGACATCGAGGGCCTCTCCTACGAGGAGATCGCGGCCACGCTCGGCGTCAAGCTCGGCACCGTCCGCAGCCGCATCCACCGCGGCCGCTCGCACCTGCGCGCCGCGCTCAAGCACCGCGCCCCCGGCTCGGCCCCCGGTCGTGAGCGGCGTGGCGGCGGCGAGGAGCAGCCGGTGCCGGTCGGCGCCGCCGCCGGTGCCGCGGTCGCACCGGGCGGGCGCGGACGGAGGCGATCGTGAGCGGAACCGGCCGATCAGGGCCGGGCCACCCGGAGACGCCCGGCCGTGCCGTCGCCCGCCGCGCGGGCTGGCCCGCACTGGGCCGCCGGGGCCAGGACGGCCCGCACGGCGACCCCGCGCCGCATCCGGCCCCCCCGGGCCAGCCGGCGCTGCGCGCCGTCGCCGTGCGGGCCGTCGAGCCCGCCGCCGAGGAGCACCACCTCGGGGAGCGGCTCTCCGCCTTCGTCGACGGCGAACTCGGGCACGACTCGCGCGAGCGGGTCCAGGCCCACCTGGCGACCTGTCCGCAGTGTCTCGCCGAGGCCGACGAGGGCCGCGCCGTCAAGCACCTGCTCACCGACACCGGCACGCCGGGCCCGTCCTCCGCGCTGATGGCCCGCCTGCTGGCCGTCGGCGCGCTCCCGGAGGACGAGCGGCAGCCGCACGCCGAGCGTCCGCGCCGGGACGACGACGACCTGCCCGGCGGCGGCGTCGCCTCCCCCGGCACCCTCGGCGGCAGCCGGCTGGACGGCGGCTCGTTCGGCCGCGGAGCCGGAGCCTCCTTCGGCGCGGGCGCGCTCGGCGCCGACGCGCCGGTGCCCGGCGTCGACCCCCGAGCGTTCGGCCGCGGCTCGGTGCTGCGCCCGCTGATCGGACGCCGTTCGCCCCGCCCCGACGCCCCGGTCCAGCCGCTGGCGGCGGCCGCGGCCGCCCCGGTGGCCCGGCAGGCCCAGGCCCGCGGGCGGCGCTTCGTCTTCGCCGCGGCCGGCGCCTTCTCGGTCGCCGCGGTGACGCTCGGCGGCGTCGGCACCGTCGCCGGCTCCGGCGACGACCAGCACGGCACCACGGTCAGCCCGGCCGGCGGCCGGGGCGGGATGGTCCCGATGAACGCCCAGGTGCCGGCGGCGGACGTGCCGCTGCGCCCGGTGGCGGTCACCCGGGGCGCGACGCCGTACGAGCTGCCGGACCGCTCGCCGAGCTCCGGCGTGGCCGGCCTGCACCACGAGAACAGATAGCACCACGGGTCACACGCGGTCCTGATCATCGGCGGGTCTTCACCACGGCTTCATCACACCGGGGGTCATGGACCCGTCGATGGCCATTACGCTGTGAGGAGCGTCTGTCCGATCCGATCGCGAGCTTAGGGAGCTTTGGTGTTCAGCGACGTGGGCACACTGGAGATCCTGACCCTGGTCATCATGGCCATCGTGGTCTTCGGTCCGGACAAGCTGCCGAAGCTGATCCAGGACACCATGGGCTTCATCCGGAAGATCCGGTCCTTCGCGGACACCGCGAAGGAGGACATCCGCAGCGAGCTGGGTCCGGAGTTCAAGGACTTCGAGTTCGAGGACCTCAACCCGAAGACCTTCGTGCGCAAGCAGCTGATGGGCGGCGACGAGGACCCGCTGGGCCTCAAGGAGATGCGGGACACCCTCGACATCCGCTCGGTGCTGGACGACAAGCCGGCCGCCCCGGTGAACGGCACCGGCCGCTCGGGCAGCGTCTCCTTCGACAAGTCCGCCGCCCCGGCCCCCGCCGCCGCCGGAGCCCCGCTCGCCCCCGGCGAGCGCCCGCCGTTCGACCCCGACGCGACGTAGTTCGCCCGCTCGCCTCCGGCACCGGCGCGCCCCTCCGGCCCGTACGGGCCGAGGAATCGGGGCGCCGACCCCGGGGTTGAGCGGGGCGTCGGCGTGTGCGCCGCTATTGTGCTGATTGTTCCCGCTGTGCCGTCCGTCACTTTCCGGTCCCGTCAGGGCCGAAGGCGGTCGGCGGGGGCGCCGCGGTACGCCACGATGGGAGCGCGCCACGGCAGGCAAACGTCGTTTGAGGAGGCCCCGGGGATGGACGCGACGAGTCAGGCGGTCGGGACGGCCACGGCCGGCGGACCCGTGGTCGGCGGACAGGCCGGCCCGGCGGACCCGCTGGTGCCGTACCTGTCCGCGGACTTCCCCTGGTACGGCCTGGACGAGGGCTGGAGCGGCCGCCGCTTCCTGCTGCCGAGCGGCTTCGGCGGCCCGCGGGCCGGTGCCCACGGCACGGTCGACTACGGCAGCCTCGGCCACGGCGAGGAGCCGGCCCGCCAGTACGAGCCGCGCGACGTGCGGAAGTTCGCCGTCGTGGTGACCGTCGCCCGCCGGGAGAGCCGCCGCAGTGCCGACAACACCGGCACCCTGGAGGCGACGTCCGCCTCCTCCGCGGCCTGGCTGGCGAGCTCCGGCCTGCTCGCCGCCACCTGGCCGGGCCAGCTGGACCGCGCCCGGCGCCAGGACTGGCTGGACCAGCAGTCCACGCTCGCCTGGGACCTCGCCGACGACCTGGAGGGCCCCGGCTGGTCCACCCTCAGCCTCCCGGTGAACGGCCTGCCGCAGCCGTTCCGCTACCGCGAGTCCGAGTACGGCTGGGTCCTCGCCGGTGAGGCCCCCGGCGTCCTGCTCGGCGCCTACGGCCGCGGCGTCAGCGCCTACGGCGCCGGCTTCGCCGCCGTCCCCGACCTGGTCGCCTACACCCGCCCGTAGGCCCGAACGCCCGCGGGGGCCCACCGGACGATCCGGTGG
>NZ_JBHVER010000226.1:0-12036 GCF_042802195.1 Kitasatospora sp. NPDC057500
CGCGTGCGGTGGTGCGCGCCGACCGCCGGACGCCACGTCAGGCGGGGGCCGCCTTCCCGGCCGCGGGTGCCGCCGTCCCGTTCTGCCCGGCGGGCGCCTCCACCTCCGCGAGGTCGTGCCCCCGGGTCTCCCGGCCGCACAGCACCGCCAGCACCGTGACGGCCGCCGCGATCGCCACGTACACCGAGATCGGCGTCGAGCCGCCGTAGTCCTTCAGCAGCGCGGTGGCGATCAGCGGGGCGGGGGCGCCGGCCGCCACCGAGGCGAACTGGGCGCCGATCGACGCGCCGGAGTAGCGCATCCGGGTGGCGAACAGTTCGGAGAAGAAGGCGGCCTGGGGCGCGTACATCGCGCTGTGGAAGACCAGCCCGACGGTCACCGCGAGCACCAGCGAACCGAAGGACCTGGTGTCCACCAGCCCGAAGAAGACGAACGCCCACACCCCGACGCCGACCGCGCCGACCAGGTAGACCGGCTTGCGCCCGACCCGGTCGGAGAGCGCCCCGAAGAGCGGGATCAGCGCGAACTGGACGGCGGAGGCGATCAGCACGGCGTTCAGCGCGGTCTGCTTGGGGAAGTGCACGTGCGAGACGGCGTAGGCCAGGACAAAGGTCGTCATCACGTAGTACGAGATGTTCTCCGCCATCCGGGCGCCCATCGCGACCAGCACCTCCCGCCAGTGGTGGCGCAGCACCCCCACCAGCGGCGGCTGCTCGGCGCCGCCGCGCCGCTCCGCCCGGGCCAGCGCCTCCTTGAACAGCGGCGACTCGTCCACCGCCAGCCGGATCCACATCCCGACCCCGACCAGCACCGCCGACAGCAGGAACGGCACCCGCCACCCCCACGCCAGGAACGCCGCCTCCGACTGCAGGCCGGTCATCAGCGACAGCACCCCGGCCGCCAGCAGATTGCCGGCCGGCGCCCCGCCCTGCGGCCAGGACGCCCAGAACCCGCGCCGCCGCGCGTCCCCGTGCTCCGACACCAGCAGCACCGCGCCGCCCCACTCGCCGCCGAGCGCGAACCCCTGCACCAGCCGCAGCGCGGTCAGCAGTACCGGCGCCGCCACCCCGATCGAGTCGTACGTCGGCAGGCAGCCGATCAGCGTGGTCGAGCCGCCCATCAGCAGCAGGCTCACCACCAGCAGCCGCTTGCGCCCCACCCGGTCCCCGAAGTGACCGAACACCAGGGCGCCGAGCGGTCGCGCCGCGAAGCCGATCGCGTAGGTGAGGAAGGACAGCAGCGTCCCGGTCAGCGGGTCGCTGTTCGGGAAGAACAGCTTCCCGAACACCAGCGCCGCCGCCGTACCGTACAGAAAGTAGTCGTACCACTCGATTGTGGTACCGATCAGACTCGCCGCCACGACTCTGGGCAGCGAACTCCTGCTTGCGCGATCCGATGGATCCGGGACAGCGGCCGTCATGGCTCACCACTTCCAGGCTCGGGGGAGGGTGCTGGCACGAGAGGGGAGCGCGGGGGACCGGCCCTGTGCGACCGGCCCGTACGTCCGGGCGCCCTGTCGTAGGTGCGGGGACCACGCCCTCAGCGGGCCGTCCAGGCGCCGTCGAGCGGGAGCGAGGCACCCGTGATGGAGGAGGCGTGGGGCAGGCAGAGGTAGAGGGCGAGCCCGGCGACCTCGGCGGGCTCGATCAGGCGCTTGACGGCGGTGCGGTCGAGCAGGACGCGCTCGACCACCTCCTCCTCGGGGACGCCGTGGACGCGGGACTGGTCGGCGATCTGGTGCTCCACCAGCGGGGTGCGGACGTAGCCGGGGTTGATGCAGTTGCTGGTGACGCCGTGCGGCGCGCCCTCCAGGGCGACGGTCTTGCTGAGGCCCTCCAGGGCGTGCTTGGCCGTGACGTAGGCGGACTTGAAGGGGCTCGCCCGCAGCCCGTGGACGGAGGAGACGTTGACGACCCGGCCCCAGCCGCGCGCGTACATGTGCGGCAGGGTGCGGCGCAGGATGCGGAACGGCGCCTCGACCATCACCCGCTGCATCAGCGCGAAGCGGTCGGGCGGGAACTCGTGGACCGGGGCGACGTGCTGGAGGCCGGCGTTGTTGACCACGATGTCGGCGTCGGCCGGCAGCGACTCCACCGCCTCCGGGTCGGCGAGGTCGGCGACGTGCGCGACGCCGCCGATCCGCTCGGCGAGCCGGCGGGCCGGGTCGGCGGCGAGGTCGACGACGTAGACCCGGGCGCCGGCCTCGGCGAAGGCCTCGGCGCAGGCCCGGCCGATGCCCGAGGCGGCTCCGGTGACCAGCGCGGTGCGACCGTCGAGCGGGCGGGCTGAAGTGGTGTCCATGGCCGAGAACGGTAGGAATCCGGGGCCCGCGCTCCTATGTGGCGGCCCCCCACAGCACCCCGCTGAACTGTGGTGTTCCGCGCTATCACACCGCCGTCACGGCCGTCGGTCGGCGGACGCCCTCGAAGCCAAACCCATCCTGAGGTGTCTTCCCCACAATGGGCGCGGATGCTTCACCCGTTCGGAGGATTGCTCGGTCAGAACCACCCATAGCGCCCGAATGCTCGCTACATTCACGCCGAATTCCCGACAGGGGGCGTCGCCACAGGCAGCCGAACCGCTGGTGGAGCCGGTGCGGCGTCCGAGAGGTGTTGACTGACTATGCCCCAAAGGCCTGCAACCGACAGCCCGGCGTACGGACCGCTCGACCCGCTCGACCAGCACCGGGGTCCGGTCGGCCGGTCCCTTCCGGACGCCCCCGAAGCCCCGTCCGCCGCCGACGACCTGCGGCTGCCCGAGCAGGCCACACCCGCCGACCGGCCGGGGCCCGAACGCCATGCCCCCGAGCGCCGGACGCCGCCCGAGCGCCACCAGCCGGCCGGCACCACCCAGAACCTCCAGCTCGCCGCGCTGATCGAGGAGGCCGGGTTCTCGCACGCGGGCCTGGCCCGCCGGGTCGACCAGCTCGGCCTGGAGCACGGCCTCGACCTGCGCTACGACAAGACCTCCGTCACCCGCTGGCTGCGCGGCCAGCAGCCCCGCGGCGCCACCCCGGCGCTGATCGCCGAGGTGTTCACCCGCCGGCTCGGCCGCCGCCTCACCGCCCAGGACCTCGGTCTGGACGCCTGCGCCCCGGTCTACGCCGGCCTGGAGTTCGCCGAGACGCCCCAGGAGGCGGTGGACATCGTGGCGAGCATGTGGCGCAAGGACATCGGGCCGCAGTCCGAGCTGCGCCGGATCGCCTTCACCCCGGCCGGCCTGGTGGTGCCCAGCCGGGACTGGCTGATCGGCCGCACCGACGAGCGGGTCGCCAGGGACGGCTCCACGCTGGCCCGGCCCGACCCCGGAACCGGGTCGCCGCCCGTCGGTCCGCCCGGCGCGCCCGTCGGCCCCGTGACCCGCGGTCCGGCGACGGCCGCCCCGGTCGCCCGGACCGGTCCCGCCGCGGCGCCGACGGCCGGTGCCGGCTCCGCCGCGCTCGGCGCCCGGGTGCCCACCCAGAGCCGCCGCCCGCCGATCGCCGTCGAGCCGCCGTACCACGACCCCGGCCGCGACCAGCGCCCGGCGCTGCGCGTCGGCCGGGGCGACATCGCCGCCATCCGCGCCGTCGGCGACCTGTTCCGCGCGCTGGACCACGCCTACGGCGGCGGCCACGCCCGCCAGGCGCTGGTCCGCTACCTGGAGAGCGAGGCCGAGCCGATGCTGCGCGGCCGCTACGGCGAGCAGATCGGCCGCGCCCTGTTCGGCGCCGTCGCGGACCTCACCCGGCTGGCCGGCTGGACGTCCTTCGACATCGCCGCGCACGGCCTGGCCCAGCGCTACTTCGTCCAGGCGCTGCGGCTCTCCCAGGCCGCCGGCGACCGCGCGCTCGGCGGGTACGTCCTGGTGACGATGAGCCAGCAGGCCGTCCACCTCGGCCACGGCCGGGAGGCCGTCCAGCTGGCCAGGGTCGCCCAGCAGGGCGTGGGCACGGCGGTGCCGCCCACCGTGCAGGCGCTGCTGCACGCCGCCGAGGCGCGCGGCCACGGCCTGCTCGGCGACGTCCGCTCCTGCACCACCGCGCTGGTCCGGGCCGAGCGGGCGCTGGCGGCCGTGCGGACCGGCGACGAGCTGCCGTCCTGGGCCCGGTTCTTCGACGAGGCGCAGCTCTCCGACGAGTTCGCGCACTGCTACCGGGACCTCCAGCAGTGGCGGACGGCCGCCCAGCACGCCGAGAAGTCGCTGCGGCTGCGCTCGCCCGCGTACGCCCGCAGCCGGATCTTCTGCCGGCTGGTGCTGGCCACCGCCCGGCTCGGCATGGGGGACCTCGACGAGGCCTGCGGCATGGCGACCGACGCGCTGCGGGCGGCGGGGGAGATGCGGTCGGCCCGGTCGCTGGAGTACGTGCGCGACTTCCACCGCCGGCTCACCCCGTACCGGGGCAGTCCGGTGGCACGCGCGTTCGAGGAAACGGCCCGCCAGGCGGGGGTGATCTGACCGGCCCGAGGTCTTACCAGCTCTCGGCGTTCACCCGCGGCCGGCCGCCCCCGACGGCGGCCGGCGGCCGGACGTCCCCGCGCAGCCGCTGCGCGGTCAGCGGGAACAGCAGCACCGAGAGCATGCCCGCGCCGACCAGGGCGGCCGCGGTCGAGGACGGCAGGTGGCCGGCGTCCACCTCGATCGTGGTGATCACCACGACCAGCGGCAGCGCGGTCGCGCCGTACAGGCCGAGCGCGGCCCGGTCGCGCTGTCCCAGCCCGGCGGGGGCCAGCAGCGCGGCGGGCAGTCCGCGCAGGGCGAGCAGCAGGAGCAGGAAGACCGGCAGGAGCAGCAGCGTGCCCGGATCGCCGAGCAGCGCGTCCAGGTCGAAGTTCATGCCGCTGGCCACGAAGAACACCGGGACGAGGAAGCCGAAGCCGATGCCCTCCAGCTTGGCGTCGACGACCTCCGCGGTGTGCCGCGGGATGTCGGCGAGCAGCAGCCGGGAGACGATGCCGGCGGTGAACGCGCCGAGCAGCATGTCCAGCTCCAGCCAGAGCGCGGCGGCCACCATGGTGGCGAGCACCAGGATCACGGTGCGTACGGCGAACTGGCCGGAGGTACGCAGGGTGCGCCGGATCAGCCTGGTCATCCAGGCCGGCCGGGGGCGCCGGGCGCCGCCGACCGCGACGGCGGTGATCACCGCGAAGGCGGCCAGGATGACGGCGGTGCGGGCCGGGGTGTTGCCGCTGAGCAGGGCGGCGACGGCGATGATCGGCCCGAACTCGCCGACCGCGCCGGTGGCCAGGACCAGCGAGCCGAACGGGGTGGGCAGCTCCCCGGAGTCGCGCAGCACCGGGAGGATGGTGCCGAGCGCGGTGGTGGTGAGCGCCAGTCCGGCGAAGGCGCCGTCCAGCGGGTCCGGGTTGACCAGCGCGCCGAGGCCCAGCGCGGCCGCCACGGTGACCAGCCAGGCGGCGGCGGACCGGCGCAACGGGCCGCCGCGCAGCCGGGCGAGGTCGATCTCGTACCCGGCCAGGAACATCAGCATGGCCAGGCCGAACCGGGAGAGCGCGTCGACCAGGACGTCGGTGTGCACCCAGCCGAGCACGTCGGGGCCGATCAGGACGCCGAGCAGGATCTCGAACACCACGGTGGGCACGGCGATCCACCGCAGCAGCCGGTCGGCCAGCAGCGGAGCCGCCACCGCGGCGGCGGGGACCAGGACCAGCGCGAGCGGCTGGACGGCGGGCCCGGCGCTCACGCGGGGTCCGGCGGGGTCGCAGGAATCAGCCGATCAGCGGTCATATCAGCATATTGGCACGTGGTCCGGCTGCCGGACCGGCGCCGGACCACGTGCACCTTGCTCGGGCCGTCAGGCTGCCGCCGCCTCCCGCGCGTTGGCGGACAGCCCGAGGTCGCGGGCCACCGCCTCGGCCGCGCGGCGCCCGGAGACCAGCGCCCCCTGCACGCTGCTGGTGTCCCGGTGGTCGCCGCAGACGTACAGCCCGGCCAGCAGCCGCACCGGCCGGCGGGTGTTGTGCGGCGGTGGCATGGCGGGCACGGCGTCCGGCAGGTGCCGCACGCTCAGGAACTGCCAGCCGCCCACCGGGGTGCCGTACAGCTCCGCCAGTCGGCCGCGCACGGCCGGCTCCAGTGCCGCCGGCCCGCCGGCGTCGAAGGTGCGCCGGCCGAGCACCGTGGTGGCGATCAGCGCCTGTCCGGGCGGGGCGTACGAGGGGTGCAGCTCGCTGAGCACCAGCGAGTGCGAGACCAGCGACGGCTGGCCGCCCGACCGGTCGCCGTCCAGCAGCAGGGCGGCCTCGCCCAGCGGGGCCCGGTCGGCCGCGTGGTAGAAGGTCGTGACGGGGTGGAAGTCCGGCAGCCGCAGACCGGGCAGCAGCCCGGCGGCGGAACGGGGGTCGGTCGCGACGATCACGGCCTGCGCACCGATCCGCCCGTGTGCGGCGGTCTCCACGCCGTCGGCCGCGATCGAGAGCACCCGCACGCCGGTGCGGACGGTGCCGGGGGGCAGTGCGGCGGCCAACTGGGCCGGCACGGCCGCGATCCCCCCGGCGGGCAGACAGAGCCGGCCGCGGGCGTAGCAGCGCAGCACCAGGTCGGCGACCCGGCTGCTGGTGCCCAGGGCGGGGTCGCTGAGCAGGGCGCCGAGCAACGGGCGCAGCAGGCCGTCGACGGTGCGCGGGGCGAGCCCGCGTTCGCCGAGGGCGCGGGCGGCGGTGGTCTCCGGCCTGGCCTTCAGCCGGGCGGGCGGGGTGGCGGCGAGCCGGTTGAGCCAGCCGCCGAGGCGCGCCTTGTCCAACGGGTTGCCGAGCGGCGCCCGGGCGGCGGCCTGCCGGGCGGTGGTCAGCTGCGGGTCCCCGACCCGGTACCGGCGCCCGCCGTTGTGCACCAGGACGCCCGGGGCGAGCGGGCGCAGGTCGAGGCGGTCGAGGTCGAGCACGCGGCGCGGCTCGGGGAACGCGGTGTTCAGCAGATGGCTGCCGTGGTCGAGGCGGAAACCGTCCAGTTCGTGGGAGGCGGCGCGGCCTCCGATCAGGTCCGCGGCCTCCAGGATCTGGACGGTGACGCCGTGGCCGGCGAGCACGCGGGCGGCGGCGAGGCCCGCGAGGCCGGCTCCCACCACGATGACGTCCGGGTCGGACTGTCGGCGGGCGCGGCGGATGAAGTCGTACGTGGGCACGGGTGGCTCCCTCCCTGGTCCCGGATGTTTCGGGCCGGCGCAGGCAGCGGGGTGCTGGGACACGGTCCGACCGGTGTGATGCCCAGTCAGTGCGAGGGTCAGACAGTCGTGCCGGGCCTGATTCCGGGGCCGGGAAGGGGAGTGATCGCATCCAGTGGGCGGGCCGTCACGGACTGTGCGCCGACCGGCCGCGATTCCGCCGGACGGGCGCACACGGTCACCGACGGCGCGTAACGCGCCCACCGCGTGCTCCCGTGCGCCCCCTCTCAGAGCCCCTCCGGGGCGCCTTCCGGTGGGTCGCCGGCCCGCCGCCCGGCGAGCCGGCCCCGGGGGTTCGCCCCGGGCCGACCCGTGCTCAGAGGGCCGCCCGCACCGCCGAGTCGACATCCGGGTGCTCGAACCGGAAGCCCGCCTCCAGCAGCCGGCCCGGCACCACCCGGTGGCTGCCGACCACCTCGACCGCCAGCTCGCCCAGCACCGCGTCCAGCACGGCCCTCGGCACCGGGAACGGGGTCGGCCGGTGCAGCGCCCGCCCGAGCGCCTTCGTCAGCTCGGCATTGGTCACCGGCTCCGGCGCGGTCAGGTTGACCGGCCCGCTCACGTCCTCCCGGTCGATCAGGAAGCGCAGCGCCGCGACCTCGTCGGCGAGCGAGATGAAGCTCCAGTACTGCCCGCCGTCGCCCAGCCGTCCGCCGAGGCCCAGCCGGAACAGCGGGAAGAGCCGTCCGCCGGCGCCGCCGGCCGCGGAGAGCACCAGCCCGGTGCGCGGGTGGACCACCCGGATCCCGGCCCGTTCGGCCGGCCCGGCGGCGGCCTCCCACTCCACGCAGACCTCGGCCAGGAAGTCGTCCCCGGCGGGCGAGGACTCGTCGATCACCCGGTCCCCGGTCTGGCCGTAGTAGCCGACGGCCGAGGCGCTGACGAAGACCTTCGGCGGCTCGTCCAGCCGGGCCAGCGCGGCGGCCAGGGTCTCGGTGCCGAGCACCCGGCTCTCCCGGATCTCCCGCTTGTAGCCCTCGCTCCAGCGCCGGTCGCCGACGCCCGCGCCCGCGAGGTGCACCACCGCGTCGACGCCGGCCAGTCCGGCCCGGTCGACCTGGCCCAGCAGCGGGTTCCAGCCGATGGCGGTGGTGCCGTCCGGCCGCGGCCCGGTCTTCGAGCGGTGCCGCACCAGCCGCACCACCCGGTGCCCGTCCGCCAGCAGCGAGTCGACGAGCGCCGAGCCGATCAGTCCCGTGGATCCTGTGACCGCGATTCTCATGCGCCCATCCTCGCAGCCGGGTCCCGCGCGGACCGGAACGCCCGCTCCGTCCGGTTCCGGGTAATTCCGTGTACGCCCGCGCGCGCGATCGTTAGCATGCCGCGCATGCGCCAAACCGACGATCTGATCATCCGCCCCGCTCAGGCCGGCGACGAGAAGGAGCTCTCCGTCCTCAACCGCGCCACCTGGACCCCGCTGGCCGAGGTCGCGCCGCGGCCCGCCGAGGACGCGGGGATGTTCGACGAACGCCACACCCCGGACCAGTTCCACCTCGCCCTGCTCGACGGCCGGATCGTCGGCTACGTCCGGGTCGCCCCGCCGACCCCGTTGTCCAGCAACCGGCACGTGCGCCAGATCCAGGGCCTCGCCGTCGACACCGCCGCGCGCGGCCGGGGCATCGGCGTCGCGCTGGTCGAGGAGGCCTGCCGGGTGGCCCGGGCCCAGGGCGCCCGCCGGATCACCCTGCGGGTGCTCGGCCACAACGCCCCGGCCCGCGCCCTCTACGCGCGCTGCGGCTTCGTGGTCGAGGGCTCGCTCACCGGGGAGTTCCTGATCGAGGGCGCCTACGTCGACGACATCTGGATGGCCCGCCCGCTCGCCGACTGACCCCCGGCGGCACCGGCCGTACCACCCGTCCCGCTACTGACAAGTGGTCAGGACCGGTACACGGGTGGTGCAGAGTCGTGACAGACCCGGCCTGTCTGGAGCATCACCCGGCCGGGTACGGTCTTGCCGTGAGCAACTCGACGCCTCCCGGGTGGTACCCGGTTCCGGGTGCGGACGGCACGGCCGGCCACGAGCGCTGGTGGAACGGTACGGCCTGGACCAGTGACGTGCGCCCCGTCCAGGCGGGCGGCGGCCAGATTGCCGACGCCCCGACGCAGGTCTCCTGGCAGAACCCCGCCCAGCCCGCCGCGCCCCCGCCGCCCTCCTACGGCTACGGCGCGCAGCAGCAGGGGCAGCCCGGGTACGGCTACCCGGCGCAGAACCCGCCGGCCTACGGCTATCCGCCGGACGCCTACCCGCCGCCGTCCCGGCCGAACCGGATGAAGCCCGGCACGGCCGTCGGCATCGGCGTCGCGGTGCTGGCCGTGGTCGGCGTGGTCGCCGCCATCGCGCTCAACAGCGGCGGTGACGGCCCGTCCGCCAAGCCGACCCCGCCGGTGGCCACGGTCACCGTCACCGACACCCCGAGCCCGACCGCACCGGCACCGACCACGACCAAGCCGGTCTCGCCGCCGCCCACCACCGCACCGCCGCGCCCCACCCCGGTGCTCAAGGACACCGTGGCGGACCCGCAGCACGCCATCACCGTGCCGGTCTTCGAGGGCTGGGAGGCGAACACCAGCGGTTCGCACTCGACGGTCTTCCTCGGCACCGGCCAGTACACCTGTCCCGGCGGCGGCAGCTGCATCCGCGGCCAGTTCTCGGTCGAGAAGGACACCATCTCCGGCAGCACCGCCCGCGCGGCGGCCGAGGCGGCGATGCCCACCTACGCGGCGGCGATCTTCAACAACATCACCTCGCACACCGACGCCGGCTCGTCCAGCACCACGGTCGCGGGCATCTCCGGCTACGCGGTGCGCTGGCACGTCGTCACCTCGGACGGCAGCGAGGGCTACGTCCTGATGGTGGCCGTCCCGGCCAAGGGCGGCGGCTACGTGGCCTTCGAGGGCGGGGTGGACGACGCCGCGGGCGCGCCCGACCCGTCCGTCCTGGACCAGATCCTCAAGGGCATCAAGCAGGACACCAGCGCGGCCGACGACTCCGGCGCCTGAGCCCCGCCCGGGGGCGACGCCGGGCCGGGCTCACTCCCCGTAGCGCTCCCAGAGCTTGGGGAACCGTTTCGCCATGACGTCCGGGTCGTCGAAGTCGAAGCCGGCCCCGGACGGCCGCGCGGGCTGCCGCCCGCCCACCTCGGGCAGCGGCAGCCCGGTCAGCTGCTCGTACGCCTCGTCGGCCGCGTAGCCGAGGTCCTCGGCCTCGCCGTCCTCCTCCTCGTCGAACTCCGGCAGCAGGTCCGCCAGGTCGTCCGGCTCGTGCAGACCGCCCTCGAAGACCTCCCGGCCCTGGCCGATCAGCCAGCAGCGGAAGTAGTCGAAGGAGTCCTCGGAGGCCCCGCCCAGCAGCAGGTACGCCGCGCCCCACAGGTCGTGGCGGTACGCGCGCTGGAAGCGGGCCTCGAAGAGCCGGGCGAAGTCGATCACATCGTCCGGGGCCAGCTCGCCCAGCCGCTCCACCAGGCGGTCCGCCTGCTCGTCGGGGTCGCCCTCGGCGGCCTCCCGGGTCTCGTCGATGATCAGCCAGAAGTCGGTCTCGTCCATCACCGCTCCAGCATCCCTGTTCGGCCGCACGCGCGCATGCGAAGAACGGGTGAATCACCCGGAACCGCGCGAAAAACCCGGAACCGTCCCCGGACGCGCGGAACCCCGCACCGTCCGGGGACGGTGCGGGGTTCCGGTGCCGTGGAGCGGACTCCCGGGGCCTTACAGGCCGAGCTCGACCTCGAACTCGCCGGCCTCCAGGATCTCCTTGACCGCCACCAGGTAGCGGGCGGCGTCGGCGCCGTCCACCAGGCGGTGGTCGTAGGAGAGCGACAGGTAGGTCATGTCGCGGATGCCGATGGCGGTGCCGCCGTCGGCCTCGATGACCACCGGGCGCTTGACGGTGGCGCCGATGCCCAGGATCGCGGCCTGGTTCGGCGGCACGATGACGGTGTCGAACAGGGCACCGCGCGAACCGGTGTTGCTGATGGTGAAGGTCGCGCCGGACAGCTCGTCCGGGGTGATCTTGCTGTCGCGCACCTTGCCGGCCAGCTCGGCGGTCTTCTTGGAGATGCCGGCGATGTTGAGGTCGCCCGCGCCCTTGATGACCGGGGTCATCAGACCCTTCTCCGAGTCCACCGCGATACCGATGTTCTCGGTGTCGAAGTAGGTGATGGTGCCCTCGGCGTCGTTGATCCGGGCGTTGACGACCGCGTGGGCCTTCAGCGCCTGGGCGGCGGCCTTGACGAAGAACGGCATCGGGGAGAGCTTGACGCCCTCGCGGGCGAGGAAGCCGTCCTTGGCCTTGGCGCGCAGCGACATGATCCTGGTGACGTCCACCTCGACCACGCTGGTGAGCTGCGCCTGCTCGTGCAGCGCCTTCATCATGTTGTCGCCGATGACCTTGCGCATGCGGGTCATCTTGACCGTCTGGCCGCGCAGAGCGGACGGAGCGGCGGCGGCCTTCGGCGCGGCGGCCGGGGCGGCAGCGGCGGCGGGGGCCGGAGCCTGGGCGGCCTTGGCGGCCTCGGCGGCGGCCAGGACGTCCTGCTTGCGGATGCGACCGCCGACGCCGGTGCCGGCCACGGAGGACAGCTCGACGTTGTGCTCGGCGGCGAGCTTGCGCACCAGCGGGGTGACGTAGGCGTCACCGGCGTCGGCCACCGGGGCGGCCGGAGTAGCCGGGGCGACCGGGGCCGGAGCGGCCACCGGAGCCGGGGCGGCGGGGGCGGCGGCCGGAGCCGGAGCCGGAGCGGCGACCGGGGCGACCGGGGCGGCCGGAGCGGCGACCGGGGCCGGGGCGGCCGGGGCCACCGCAGCCGGGGCGGCGGCGGGGGCCTGCGCGACCGGGGCCGGAGCGGCCGCAGCGGCGGCGGCGGCGGCGACGG
>NZ_JBHVER010000227.1:0-11999 GCF_042802195.1 Kitasatospora sp. NPDC057500
GGCCCGGCGTGTACAGCGGCCGGGCCCGGAGCCCGGTGATTTCCGGAAAGCGAACCGGAAGCGGTGCCTCAGGGGGTAAGGGCGACCCTCGGGGGTCAGGCCTCCAGCTCGCCGAGGACCTTGCGCTGGACCTCGTCGAGCTCGGCGCAGCCGAGGGTGCCGAGGTCCAGCAGCCGGTCGAGCAGGGCGCGGTCGAAGGGGGCGCCCTCGGCGGTGCCCTGGACCTCGACGAAGCGGCCGTCCGCGGTGCAGACGATGTTCATGTCGGTCTCGGCGCGGACGTCCTCCTCGTACTGGAGGTCGAGCATCGGGACGCCGTCGATGATGCCGACGCTGACGGCGCTGACGCCGCCGGTGATCGGCTTGCCCTTGGCGCGCAGCAGCTTGCGCTCGCGGGCCCAGGAGACGGCGTCGACAAGGGCGACGTAGGCGCCGGTGATGGCGGCGGTGCGGGTGCCGCCGTCGGCCTGGAGGACGTCGCAGTCGAGGACGATGGTGTTCTCGGCGAGGGCGCGGTGGTCGACCACGGCGCGCAGCGAGCGGCCGATGAGCCGGCTGATCTCGTGGGTGCGGCCGCCGAGGCGGCCCTTGACGGATTCACGGTCGCCGCGGGTGTTGGTGGCGCGCGGGAGCATGGAGTACTCGGCGGTGACCCAGCCCTCGCCGCTGCCCTTGCGCCAGCGCGGGACGCCCTCGGTGACGCTGGCGGTGCACAGCACCTTGGTGTCGCCGTAGGAGATGAGGACGGAGCCTTCGGCGTGCTTGCTCCAGCCCCGTTCGATGGTGACGGGGCGGAGCTGGTCGGGGGTGCGGCCGTCGATGCGTGACATAGGCACCGAGCGTAGTCGGTTTCGGCAGGTGCTCCGGGTACGCCCCGAGGCGTCCCGTGGCGTCCCGAGGCGTCCGGGTCTGCCCGGGAGGGCGGGCCGGTGTGCCCGGACGTGCCACGGCCCGCCGACCGGAGGGGTCGGCGGGCCGGGTGGTGGCGAGCCCGGTGGGCTCAGCTCACATCATGTCCTCGATGTCGGCGGCGATCGGGTCGGCGTCGGTGCCGATGACGACCTGGATCGCGGTGCCCATCTTCACGACGCCGTGGGCGCCGGCGGCCTTGAGCGCGGCCTCGTTGACCAGGGAGGCGTCCTTGACCTCGGTGCGCAGGCGGGTGATGCAGCCCTCGACCTCTTCGATGTTGTCGATGCCGCCCAGACCGGCGACGATCTTCTCAGCCTTGCTGGCCATTGTTTTCTCCCTCTGTCTCGGCCCGTCGGCTGCTCTGCCGGGTGCCGTCCTGCGCTGTGACCTCGGTCGCGGGTGACGTGCGGTCAGTGGTGGGTCGCTGCCGTGGCGTGCTGCCCGAGCGGCGCGACCAGCATGACCCGAGCCGGACCGATATGCCACGTTAGTCCACTTTCGGCGTATTCCGACGCGCATGCCCCGGGTCGGCACCCGAGGATGACGAGCAGGGGGCCCGTCTCCCGGCGCGCGGCCTGCGTCCCAAAGTGGTCTACACCAATATATGTGTACTCCGATGAACGCAGGAAGGGCCCCGGGTGTTCCCGGTCCCCGCCCGGGGGGCCCGGCGCGGGCCACCGGACGGCCACTGCACTCGGAGGGCGAAGGATGAGTTCGGCAGGCGCCACAGCACCGCGAACCACGTGGTGGCACACCTTCTACGGCGGCCTCCAGAAGATGGGCCGCTCGCTCCAACTGCCGGTGGCCGTGCTCCCGGCCGCCGGCATCCTGAACCGGCTCGGGCAGGACGACGTCTTCGGCAAGGACGGCCTGGGCTGGGACAACGTCGCCAAGGTGTTCGCGGCGGCCGGCGGCGCACTGCTCGACTCCTCGCTCGGCCTGCCGCTGCTGTTCTGCATCGGCGTCGCGATCGGCATGGCGAAGAAGGCCGACGGCTCGACGGCGCTGGCCGCGGTGGTCGGCTTCCTCGTCTACTACAAGGTGCTGCACGCCTTCCCGGAGGACTGCGCGCCGGGGACGGTGCTGGTCAGCGACCAGTGCGTGGACTACACCTCGGCGAAGGCGGCGGCCGCGACGTACCAGAACCCGGGCGTGCTGGGCGGCATCCTGCTCGGCCTGATGTCGGCCTGGCTCTGGGTCCGCTTCCACCGCACCAGGCTGGTCGACTGGCTGGGCTTCTTCAACGGCCGCCGGCTGGTGCCGATGATCACCGCCCTGGTCGGCATGCTGCTGGCCGTGGTGGCGGTCTGGGTGTGGCCGCCGATCGGCCGCGGCCTGAACTCGTTCAGCCAGAACCTCGCCGACCTGGGCGCGGGCGGCGCGGGCATCTTCGGCGTGTTCAACCGGGCACTGCTGCTGATCGGCATGCACCAGCTGCTGAACACCTTCGTCTGGTTCCAGTTCGGCGAGTTCGCCAAGTCGGACGGCACGATCGTCCACGGCGACATCCCGCGCTTCCTGGCGGGCGACCCGACCGCGGGACAGTTCCAGTCGGGCTTCTTCCCCATCATGATGTTCGCGCTGCCGGCCGCCGCGCTGGCCATCGCCCACTCCGCGAAGCCGCACCGCCGCAAGGAGATCTACGGCCTGATGCTCTCGGTCGGCCTGACCTCCTTCGTGACCGGCGTCACCGAGCCGATCGAGTACTCCTTCGCCTACATCGCCCCGGCGCTGTACGGCGTGCACGCCCTGCTGACCGGCGCATCGATGGCCGTCACCTGGGGGCTGGGGGTGCACGACGGCTTCAGCTTCTCGGCCGGCCTGATCGACTACGTGATCAACTGGGGCCTGGCCACCAAACCGTGGCTGATCATCCCGATCGGCCTCGGCTTCGCCGCCGTGTACTACGCGCTGTTCCGCTTCATCATCGTGAAATTCGACCTGAAAACCCCGGGGCGCGAGCCCGAGAGCGAGGTCGAGGACGTCACCAAGGCATAAAGCGGTCGGCCGTCGAAGACAATCCGAAAAGGCCCTCGGACCATCGCTCCGAGGGCCTTCGGCATATCCGGACGGGCCGAAGGCCTCCGGCGCGAACGTGCCCCCACCCGGGCCACAGCCGGTCGGTGACCGGCCGGTGACGTGCCGTGGAGCATCCGGCCGGCCCGGCTTTTTGTTGCGCAAATAGCCAAAATGCCAATCACGGCGGGTAATCAAGATCGCCGATCCGCAAGTAGGTTTCGATTTCATAGCGCTTCCCATCTGCGGCGCTTTCGAGGGTTCCCCGACTCCTCCGCCCGTGCTACAAAACTGGTCTACACCACGTGTGGTGTAGACCAGTTCGCGGTTCGGCCCCCTGTGCACCCTCCCCCCGACCGACCCGCCCTTGCCGTAAGGAAGCCACCCCCATGAGTCAGTCTGCGCAGGCACCGGCGCCCGCCACGGCTCCGGCTACGCCGAGTCCCACGAAGAAGTTCGGCCAGAACCTGCTCCAGGGTCTGCAGAAGATCGGCCGCAGCCTCCAGCTGCCGATCGCCGTCCTCCCCGCCGCCGGTCTGCTGGTGCGCCTGGGCCAGGACGACGTCTTCGGCAAGGACGGCCTCGCCTGGAACAAGGTCGCCGCGGTCTTCCTCACCGCCGGCAACGGCGTCTTCGACAACCTGCCGCTGCTCTTCGCGGTGGGCATCGCGATCGGCTTCGCCAAGAAGGCCGACGGCTCGACCGCCCTCGCCGCCCTGGTCGGCTTCCTGGTCTACAAGAACGTGCTGACCGCGTTCCCGATCACCGAGTACAAGATCCTCCCCGGCAAGGACGAGGCCGCCACCTATCAGAACCCGGGCGTGCTCGGCGGCATCGTGATCGGTCTGCTCGCCGCCGTGCTGTGGCAGAAGTACCACCGCACCAAGCTGGTCGACTGGCTCGGCTTCTTCAACGGCCGCCGCCTGGTGCCGATCATCATGGCCTTCGTCGGCACCGCCGTCGGCGTGTTCTTCGGCCTGGCCTGGGGCCCGATCGGCGACGCCATCAAGAGCCTGAACGACACCCTGATCGGGGCCGGCGCGCTCGGCGCCGGTGCCTTCGGCCTGGTCAACCGCGGTCTGCTGCCGGTCGGCATGCACCAGTTCGTGAACTCCTTCGCCTGGTTCCAGACCGGTGACTTCACCAAGCCCGACGGCACCGTGGTGCACGGCGACCTGACCCGCTTCTTCGCCGGCGACCCGACCGCCGGACAGTTCATGGCCGGCTTCTACCCGATCATGATGTTCGCCCTGCCGGCCGCCGCCTTCGCCATCGCCCACACCGCCAAGCCGCACCGCCGCAAGGCCGTCACCGGCATGATGCTGTCGCTGGCGCTGACCTCCTTCGTGACCGGTGTCACCGAGCCGATCGAGTTCTCCTTCGTCTTCATCGCCCCGCTGCTGTACGTGATCCACGCCGTCCTCACCGCCGTCTCGATGGCCGTGACCTGGGCGCTCGGCGTGCACGACGGCTTCACCTTCTCCGGCGGTCTGATCGACTACCTGCTCGCCTGGAACAAGGCCACCGACCCGTGGATGATCATCCCGCTCGGCCTGGCGTTCGCCGCGATCTACTACTTCCTGTTCCGCTTCGCGATCGTCAAGTTCGACCTCAAGACCCCCGGTCGCGAGGACGACGACGAGATCGAGGACGTCACCAAGGCCTGACGCCCCGTACCACCCGCACGCCGCTCACGGCCCCGGCTCCCCGCGTGTCCACCGCGACGGCCGCCCGCTGAGACGGTGGTTGACGAACCCGCGGACCCGCTGGTCAACTGAAGCCGTGAACGCCCCCCGCCCGCTGGTGACCCGCAGCCACATCGACTTCGGTCGCGTGTGGTCCGCGGCGTGTCGCGGCTGACCCGAGCGTTCCCCCCGCCGCCGCCCGGCTGACGTCCCCGCCGCGCCCCGGCCGCGCACCACCCCGTCACCCGCGCCCGCCCGCACCCCGGGCCGGCCGGCCCGTGCCCGTGCACCCCCGCCCACCCCGTCCCCGGGGCGGGCGGGCCGGTCCGCGACGCGCCGCACGCACCGCTTCCGTCCCAGGAAAGTCCAGGCCGCCCATGCCCCGCCAACTGCACCTTTCCGCCGCCCTCGACAGCCCCGGCCACGTCGACGCCGCCCACTTCACCGCGCTCGCCCGGCTCGCCGAACGGGCCGCCCTCGACTTCGTCACCCTCGACGACTCCTACACCCCCGAACCGCTCCGGCTCGACGCGCTCGCCACCTTCGCCCGGCTCGCCCCGGTCACCCGCGGCCTCGGCCTGGTCCCGACCGTCACCACCACCCACACCGAGCCGTTCCACACCTCCGTCTCGGTCAACACCCTGGACTGGGTCAGCGAGGGCCGGGCCGGCTGGCTGGTCGGCGTCTCCGACACCGAGGCCGAGGCCAGGGCCTTCGGCCGCAAGGGCACCGCCCCGGCCGACGAACTCTGGGCCGAGGCCGCCGACGCCGCCGAGGTCGCCACCCGGCTCTGGGACAGCTGGGAGGACGACGCCGAGATCCGCGACACCGCCACCGGACGGTTCGTCGACCGCGCCAAGCTGCACCACATCGACTTCGAGGGCCCGCACTTCTCGGTCCGCGGCCCCTCCATCACCCCCCGCCCGCCGCAGGGCCGCCCGGTGATCGCGGTCACCGTCGCCGCCGGCGACCTCGCGCCGGACGCCGGACCCGGCGGGCGCGCCCGGGTCGCCACCGCGGCCCGCTACGCCGACGTCGTCCTGCTCGACGCCCCCGACCGGGCCACCAGGCTCACCGCCGCCACCGAACTGCGGCTGCGCGGCGGCGAGGCGCTGCGCATCCTGGCCAGGATCCCGGCCGCGCTGCCCGACGACGCCGCGACCGACGCCCTGCTCACCGAGGTCACCGAGGGCGGCGGCGGGGTCGACGGCTTCCACCTGGTGCCCGCCGAGGCGGCCCGGGACCTCGACGCGCTCGCCGACCGCGTCGTGCCGGCGCTGCGCGAGCGCGGCCTGTTCCGCACCGGCTACACCGGCCGCACCCTGCGCGAGCACCTCGGGCTCTCCCGCCCCGCCAGCCGCTACGCGCTGGCCGCGACCATCCCCGCGCCCTCCCCCGCTCCTGCCGCGACCGCCGAGGTGACCCGATGACGGACCGCCCGCTCAAGCAGATCCACCTCGCCGCGCACTTCCCCGGCGTCAACAACACCACCGTGTGGAGCGACCCGGCCTCCGGCAGCCAGATCGCCTTCGACTCCTTCCGCCACCTCGCCGCGACCGCCGAACGCGGCCGGTTCGACTTCTTCTTCCTCGCCGAGGGCCTGCGGCTGCGTGAGGTCAAGGGCCGGATCCACGACCTGGACGTGGTCGGCCGCCCCGAGTCGATCACCGTGCTCGGCGCGCTCGCCGCCGTCACCACCCGCCTCGGGCTGGCCGCGACCGTCAACGCCACCTTCAACGAGCCCTACGAACTGGCCCGCCGGTTCGCCTCCCTGGACCACCTCTCCGGCGGCCGCGCCGCCTGGAACGTGGTCACCTCCTCCGACGCCTTCACCGGCGAGAACTTCCGCCGCGGCGGCTACCTCGACCGCGCCGACCGCTACACCCGGGCCGCCGAGTCGGTCGCGCTCGCCCGGGCGTTCTGGGACGCCGCGGGCACCGGCACGGTCCGCCACCAGGGGCCGCAGTTCGACGTTGAGGGCACCCTCTCGCTGCCCCGGCCACCGCAGGGCCACCCGGTGGTGATCCAGGCCGGCGACTCCGAGGAGGGCCGCGAGTTCGCCGCCGCCACCGCCGACGTGGTGTTCAGCCGGCACTCCACGCTCGCCGCCGGCCAGGCCTTCCACACGGACGTCAAACGGCGGCTCGCCGCGTACGGGCGCAAGCCGGACGAGCTGAAGATCATGCCCGGCGTCACCTACGTCCTCGGCGACACCGAGGAGGAGGCCGTCGAGCGGGCCGCCGCGATCCGCCGCGCCCAGGTGAGCCCGGCCACCGCGATCGCCTACCTGGAGCAGGTCTGGGGAATCGACCTGTCCGGCCACGACGTGGACGGCCCGCTGCCGGCCGTCGACCCGGTCCGCGACTCCGGCCTGGTCCAGGGCCGCACCTCGCTCGGCGACCCGCTGGAGATCGCCGCCAAGTGGCGGGCGGTGGCCGCCGAGAAGGGGCTCAGCAGCCGCGAGCTGGTGATCGAGGTGACCGGCCGGCAGAGCTTCATCGGCACCCCGGCGAGCGTCGCCGCCCAGCTCGACCTGCATGTGCAGAGCGACGCCGCGGACGGCTTCATCCTCGTCCCGCACCTCACCCCGGGCGGGCTGGACGACTTCGTCGACCGGGTGGTGCCGCTGCTCCAGGAGCGCGGGGTGTTCCGCACCGAGTACACCGGGACGACGCTGCGCGAGCACCTCGGCCTGCCGGTGCCCGGCCGGCGCTGACGCCGCCCGGCACCACCGCCCGTCACACCCGGCCCAGCCGGGCGGCGTGCACGCCGGCCTGGAAGCGGCTCTCCGCGCCCAGGCCGGCGGTCAGTTCGGCGACCAGCCGGCGCACCGTGCGCTCGGACAGCTCCAGCTTGCGGGCGATCGCCGCGTCGGTCCGCCCGGCCGCCAGCAGCCGCAGCACCTCGTCATGCCGGTCCGTCACCTCGGCCGAGCCCGGCAGCAGTTCGGCCGGCGTCCAGGCGGCGGACCAGAAGTACTCGAAGAGCTCGGCGACCAGTGCGACCAGCGCCGGCTCGCGCACCACCACGGCCGCCTCCGCGACCGGCGCGTCCCCGCCCGGCCCGGCGCCGGGGGCGGGCAGGATCGCCAGCCGGGCGTCCACCACGATCAGCCAGAGCGGCAGCGTGTGGGCCACCCGGATCCGCGCCCCGGCCCCGGTCAGCTCCCGGACGTGCCCGAGCACGGCCGGGCGGCGCAGCGCGGCGGCCGGGTGGATGGTGCGCAGTGCGGCGCCGTGGGCGAGGGCGAGGCGTTCGCGGGCGAGTTTGCCCGCGAGGGCGGGGCCGGAGAGGTCCTGGCCGGGGCGCAGTGAGAGGGCCTCGGTGCGGGCGCCGCGGGCGGCGTCCTCCAGCAGGGCGGCGATCCGGTCGGCGCCGCGGACGACTTCGAGGGCGGTGCCGGCGCGGTGGCCTTCCTGGACGGGCAGGTAGCCGGTGTGCAGCCGGTCGACGGTGTCGCGGGCCCGGCGCAGGGTGCCGAGCAGGTCGGCGACCTGCCGGTCGGTGTCGAGCAGCAGTTGCCGCACGGCGGTGTCGACGGAGACGGCGGCGCGGTCGCAGGTGCGGTCCCGGGCGGGGCCGGCGGCGGTGGGCTGGAGCAGGCCGAGGGCGAGGAGTTCGGCGGTGGCGGCGGCGAGCCGCCGGTCGTCCCAGTCGGGGAGCAACTCGGCGGGCGGGCGGCCGGGTTCGGCGAGCAGGCGGGCGTAGAGCCGGGTGGCGTCCCGGTCGGCGGGGCTCTCCATCGGCGCAGCCTAGTCAGGGTCGGGGTCCGCCCGCCCGGGGTTTCACCGTGTGGGACGGGGCGCTTCCGCTCCCGGTCATGGCCGGTTCCGGCAGGGCCCGGGGCGCTGACCGGTGGGGCTCCGGTGGTGAGGATGTTCGTCCATGACGGTTCTTCCCGAGGCTTCGACGATCTGGCTGGACGGTGCGCTGGTGCCCTGGCACGCGGCGACCACGCACGTCCTCACCCATGGACTGCACTACGGAACGGGGGTGCTGGAGGGCACCCGGGCGTTCGCCACCGCGGACGGCCCGGCGGTGTTCCGACTGACCGAGCACCTGCGCCGGCTGGACCGCAGTGCCCGGATGCTGCGAATGGAACTGCCCTACGGTGTGGACGAGTTGGCGAAGGCCACGGTCGACCTGGTGCGGGCCAACGGCCACCGCTCCTGCTATCTGCGGCACTTCGCCTTCCTGGGCTACGGCGCGATGGGCCTGGACATGCGGTCCTCGCCGACCGTCACGGCGATCGCGGGCTGGGAGTGGCACTCCCAGCTGCCGGACGCGCGGGGCGGCATCCGGTTGAAGACGAGCAGTTGGCGGCGGACCGACCCGAACGCGGTGCCGCCCGCCGCGAAGGCGACCGGCCCGTACCTGAACTCGGTGCTGGCGCGCCGGGAGGCGACCGACGCGGGGTACGACGAGGCGCTGCTGCTCTGTGCGGACGGCGCGGTGAGCGAGTGCACGGGCGAGAACGTGTTCGTGGTGCGCGACGGGGTGCTGCGCACGCCTCCGGCGAGCGCGGGCGCGCTGGAGGGGATCACCCGGGACACGGTGCTGACGCTGGCACGCGACCTGGGGGTGCAGGTGCGGGTGGAGGCGTTGCTGCGTTCGGACCTGTACGCGGCGGACGAGGTGTTCGTGTGCGGGACGGCGGCGGGGGTGGTGGCGGTGCGTTCGCTGGACGACCGGGAGCTGCCGGCCGCCCCGGGGCCGCTGACGGAGCGGCTGCGGGCGGCCTACGAGGCGGCGGTGTCCGGCGCGGACGACCGCTACCGGCACTGGCTGACGTTCGTGGGGTGAGCCGTCAGACCTCGTAGACGGCGCCGGCCCGGGCGATGTCGACCGGTCCGGGGTAGGAGGCGGCCGCGTCCCGCCGGTTGAGTTCGGCGTCCGTCCACGGGGGGATGTGGGTGAGGACGAGCCGGCGGGCGCCGGCCGCGGTGGCGTGCTCGCCGGCCTCGCGGCCGTTGAGGTGGACGGCCTGGTAGGTGTCGCGGCCGTCGAGGTAGGCGGCCTCGCAGAGGAAGAGGTCGGTGTCGCGGGCGAGCTCGACGAGTTCGGCGCTCTCGCCGGTGTCACCGGAGTAGACGAGGCTGCGGCCGTCGTGTTCGAGCCGGAAGGCGAAGGCGTCGACGGGGTGGTTGACCTGGGCGACGTCGATCCGCAGCGGCCCGAGGTCGAAGCGTCCGGGGGTGAGGGTGCGGAACTCGAACACCTCCTTCATCCCCGGGTTCTCCGGCATGTCGTAGGCGCGGGCCATCCGGGCGGCGGTGCCGGCCGGGCCGTAGACGGGCATCGGGTCGGGGCAGCCCTCGGCCCGGTAGTTGCGGGCGACCCAGTAGGCGCACAGGTCGACGCAGTGGTCGGCGTGCAGGTGGCTGAGCAGGACGGCGTCGACGTCGTAGATCGAGACGTACTTCTGGAGTGCGCCGAGCGCCCCGTTGCCGAGGTCGAGCACGACGCGGTAGCCGTCGGCCTCCACCAGGTAGCTGGAGCACGGCGAGTCGGCCGACGGGAAGCTACCCGAGCACCCCACCACGGTCAGTTTCATCCGAGCCCCTCCGCCCCGACACGTCCTGGCTGCCGCTGGTCATGACAGCGGGCCGGGAATGCCGGCCGGAGGCGCTGCCCTGCGCGTGTTGTCGAGGGTAAGGGCGGACCGGCACTTTGCCCCCGTCTCCGTGCCGTGCTGTGGCTGGAATCACCAGAACGCCGGGGGGCGCGACGGTGGTGGCGGGGGCGGGCGGGGCTCCGGCCGGCTCCCGGGCGGGACCGGCCGGGCGGGCGCCGTCACGCCCAGAGCTGGCCCTGCAGCGCCTCGACGGCGGCCTCGGTGGACTCGGCGGTGTAGATGCCGGTGGACAGGTATTTCCAGCCGCCGTCGGCGACCACGAAGACGACGTCGGCGCGCTCGCCGGCCTGGGCGGCCTTGCGGCCGACGCCGATCGCCGCGTGCAGGATCGCGCCGGTGGAGACGCCGGCGAAGATGCCCTCCTCCTGGAGGAGTTCGCGGGTGCGCCGGACGGCGTCGGCGGAGCCGACCGAGAAGCGGGTGGTGAGCACCTCGGCGTCGTACAGCTCGGGGACGAAGCCCTCGTCGAGGTTGCGCAGGCCGTAGACCAGGTCGTCGTAGCGCGGTTCGGCGGCGACGATCCGCACGCCGGGGACCTTCTCGCGCAGGTAGCGGCCGACGCCCATGAGGGTGCCGGTGGTGCCGAGGCCGGCCACGAAGTGGGTGACGGTGGGCAGGTCGGCGAGGATCTCCGGGCCGGTGCCGGTGTAGTGGGCGCCGGCGTTGTCGGGGTTGCCGTACTGGTAGAGCATCACCCAGTCGGGGTGCTCGGCGGCGGTCTCCTTGGCGATCCGCACGGCGGTGTTGGAGCCACCGGCGGCGGGCGAGGAGATGATCTCGGCGCCCCACATGCGGAGCAGTTCGCGCCGTTCCTCGCTGGTGTTCTCGGGCATCACGCAGACCATCCGGTAGCCCTTGAGCTTGGCCGCCATGGCCAGCGAGATGCCGGTGTTGCCGCTGGTGGGTTCGAGGATGGTGCAGCCGGGGGTGAGCCGCCCCTCGGCCTCGGCGCGCTCGATCATGTGCAGCGCCGGGCGGTCCTTGATGGAGCCGGTGGGGTTGCGGTCCTCCAGCTTGGCCCAGAGGGTGACCAGGCCCTCGGTGTTGCCGGGCACCGCGGCGGACAGCCGGGGCAGGCGGACCAGCGGGGTGTTGCCGACGGCTTCGAGGGGGCTGTCGTAACGCAAGGGGTCCTCCGGCGGGCGGCGGTGGGGTTCGGTACGGGCGGCCCGCCCCGTCCCGGGCGGTGCGCGGGACGGGGCGGGCGGTGGTCAGCGGGCGCCGCCGGCCACGGCGGGCAGGATGGTGACGCTGTCGCCGTCGGCCACGGCGGTGGAGATGCCCTCCAGGAAGCGGACGTCCTCGTCGTTGAGGTAGACGTTGACGAAGCGGCGCAGCTCGCCGCCGTCCAGCAGGCGGGCGGCGATGCCCGGGTGGCGGGCGTCGAGGTCCTGGAAGAGCTCCCCGAGGTTGCTGCCGGAGCCCTCGACGGCCTTGGCGCCGTCGGTGTAGGTGCGGAGGATGGTCGGGATGCGGACCTCGATGGCCATGGCTGCGCTCCTGTGCGAGTCGTGAGGTGGGTGGGCCGCAGCGGACGCGGCAGGGGTGCGGCCCGGGGCGGTGGTCTCCGCGGGCGGGCCTGGACGGGCGGCTCAGCGCGAACGCGCCGGCGTGCCGGGACAGATCGCGCTGGCGAGCCGGCACAGGTCGATGTGCAGGCGCGCCACGAGGCGGGTGCCCGGGGCCTGAGCGCTCACATCGACGGAACGCATGGGCTCATCGTATAGATTCCCGGGCCCGCTCCTCCATGC
>NZ_JBHVER010000228.1:0-11974 GCF_042802195.1 Kitasatospora sp. NPDC057500
GCTCCGTTCTCCCACCGGGCGGCCGGTCAGCCGCCGAGGATCCGCAGACCCGGCAGCAGACCCGGGATCAGCGGCGGTACCTCGACGCCCTGCTGGGCGGGGCCCCCGGTGCTCGGCGCCTCGCTCGGCGCGGCCGGGGACTGGTCCGGCGCCGGTGCCGGAGCGGGGGCGTCGGCGCTGGGCGAGGGCCTGGCACCGGTGAGCCCGCTGGTGAGGTCGTCGACCAGCCCGCCGACCTCCTCCGGGACGACATTGGCCGGACCGCTCGGCAGCGGCAGCACCGGCGCGGCGGGGGCCGCCGGGGCGGGGACGCCGCCCTGGGGCGGGACCTGCGGAGCCGCCGGACGCCCGTCGGCCGCGCCGCCCGCCGGACCGCCGGTGGCACCGCCGTGGGCCGGCACGCCGCCGGCCGCCGGGTTGCCGCCGGGCGCCGTCCCGGCGGACGGCACGCCGGAACCGCCGGTGCCCGGACCGTGGGTACCGCCGCCCGCCCCGCCGCCGGCCGGCGCACCGCTCTTGGCGGGCTGCTGGACCAGGCGCAGGGGCGCGACGTCCTGGCTTATGTCGTCGAAGAGCTGGTCCACCAGGTGGGCCTGGGGGATGAGCTGCACCGGGAGCCGGGACTGGAGCTCGGCCCAGGTGCCGTCCTCGTCCTGGGCGAAGCCGGCCAGCGTGCGCATCGGGTCGAGCGAGCCGTTGTTGCGGTAGATCGCGCGCAGCAGGTCGCGCCCCTTGATGGCGTCGGCGTGCATGGCGTCCAGGGCCCTGCGGAGCTGCTCGACGGTACCCGCGCTGAGCGCTCCGTCGGAGTCGGCCCGGCCGACCAGCGACCGCGCCTCGCCGAGGCGGGTGGCCGCGTTGTCCAGGAGCAGTTCGCCGCGTTCGCTGTCGGAGCCCGCCAGGTTGAGCCGTAGGCCTTCGAGACCGCGCTTCATGCCGTACAGCGGGTCGCCCGGAAGCGCGTTGCCGCTGGCGGCCGCGGCGCCGGCGAAGCTGCCGACGGCGAGGCCGGCGACCAGCCCGCCGATCGCGAACCGGCGGCTCCAGCGTCCGCGCGGCGCGGTGCGGACGGCCCGGTGGCGGCGCTGCCGTGGCACGGTGGCACCCGGCCCGCCCGCCAGGGCCTGCTCGAACGCGGCCATCAGCTGGGCGCGTTGGACGGTCCGGACCTCGTGGTCGAGTTCCGGGGCGGGCAGCGCGCGCAGCGCGCCGACCGTGTCGATGAGTTCCGCCATCGCGGCCGAACCGGCGTGTCCGCCGGCGGTGTTGGCCGTTCCGTCACCGTCGGCAGCGCGTTGCTCCGCCTGGTGGGCCTCCAGCGCCTCGGCGAAGGCCTTCGCGCGCCGGTGCTCCAGCACGTTTGCCGTCACGGGCCACACCTCCCTTCGTCGTTGTCGACACCCCGGCCTGCCGGACGGTTGCCCCGGCAAGCCAAAGCCACTCCATCGGGTGAGAGGTCGCAATTCGACTTGACCGTACGCCTGGTGGAGGCTTGCACGCTGGCCAACGAGCGGTGCGGGCGGTCGGTTACGCACGGCTGATCATCGGACCGACCGTTCACCCGGATGTGTCGGGCCGTCCCACGAGGTGACGGCCCGCCTCCCGGCCCGCCCGCGGCGTGCCCGGAGCCCTGCCCGGACGGCCGCCGGTTCATCGCGCGTCGGTTCATCGCGCGTCGGGCGGGAGCAGACGGGCCAGGGTGCGCACGGCGCGGTACTGGAGGGTCTTGATGGCGCCCTCGTTCTTGCCCATGATCCGGGCGGTCTCGGCGACCGACAGCCCTTGCAGGAAGCGGAGGGTGACGCACTCCTGCTGCTGCGGGTTCAGCCGGCGGACGGCCTCCAGCAGGGCGGCGTTGGAGAGCGACTCCAGCACCGACTCCTCGGGGCTGCGCTCGCACTCGTTGGAGTCGAGCATCTCGCCGGTGGTGACCTCCAGCCGGAAGCGGCTGGACTTGAAGTGGTCGGCGACCAGGTTGCGGGCGATGGTCACCAGCCAGGCGCCGAAGTCCCGGCCCTGCCAGGTGAACGTGCCGATCCGGCGCAGCGCGCGCAGGAACGTCTCGCTGGTGAGGTCCTCGGCGGTGGCCCGGCTGCCGACCCGGTAGTAGATGTAGCGGTAGACGGTGTCCGCGTAGTGGTCGTAGAGCCGGCCGAAGGCCTCGCTCTCGCCGGCCTGGGCCCGCTCGACCAGTTCCATGACCGGGTTGTGCTCGGTCTCGTGGCCGGGGCCGGTGGTGGTGCGGGAGCGGCTGCGGCCGCCGGTGGTTCCGGCGCGGCCGCGGGCACCGGTGCCGGCCGATCCGGCGGCGGTGGTGCGCAGCAGCGGGCCGCCGGCGGCGGGTCCGGGGCCGAACGCGGCGCCGACGGGCACCGGTTGGGGGGTGACGGCGAGCCGGCTGCGGAGCATGGTGCGCAGCAGGTCCAGGCCGGTGGAGATCTGCCGGGGCGCGGCGGGGCGGCCGCGGAGGGCGGTGCGGGAGCGCAGGGGCGCGGACGACGGGCGGGAGGGTGCAGGCGCGTCGTTCCGGACGGGTGGGTACACGGGACTCCCAGAGGCAGAACTGTGGACGGATCACCTCCGCCTGCGCGGAGAGCACGCCCGTCCCGCCAGGTCGTGCCTGGGGCGGGTGGGTGACGTGCATCCAGGAGAGAATAACGCTTTGTGCAATGACAGCTACACCGTGTGGTCGAAGTGGTCGTTTGGGATCCGCGAAGGGTGCAAATCCGGCCGAAACTGACCGAACGTGTCGGCGATGGGCTGGCTCAACGTGACAGAACGGGTGCGCCAGGTGACCAATTCGGCGGTACGGCGGGCGGTTTCCCGGCCCGGGGGTCAGATAATCCCCGACTTTCGCAAGCTGGCGAACGATCAGATCCGGTCACGGGGTATCGGGTTCGGTCGGCAGGTCCGGACGGCTCCGCGACGCGCGGGAGTTCGCCCGTACGA
The DNA here is from genome assembly GCF_042802195.1 of Kitasatospora sp. NPDC057500. Lineage (NCBI taxonomy): Bacteria > Bacillati > Actinomycetota > Actinomycetes > Kitasatosporales > Streptomycetaceae > Kitasatospora > Kitasatospora sp. NPDC057500. The sequence goes on from NZ_JBHVER010000228.1 coordinate 2,950, forward strand.
GCGGCCTGGTCAGCGTGCGGATTGACCGTGCTCACCCCGGCGAGGGGCGCCCGGACGAGGGGCCGTGGAGCCCGTCCGCGACCCGCCGCCGACCGTTCGCCGGGCCGCCCGCCGGGCCGCGGACGCGGCGGCTCAGGCGCGGTGGCGGCGGTGCAGCGCGATCCCGGCCGCCGCCGCACCCGCCGCCACGCCGAGCGCGGCCGCCGCCGGCAGGCCCACCCGGGCCGCCTTCCGGCCGGTCCGGAAGTCCCGGACCCGCCAGCCCTGCGCCCGGGCGTGCCGCCGCAGCGCGCCGTCCGGGTTCACCACGTACGGGTGGCCGACCAGCGAGAGCATCGGGATGTCGTTGGCCGAGTCGCTGTAGGCGGCGCACCGGTCGAGGTCGAGCCGTTCGCGCCGGGCCAGCGAGCGCACGGCGGCCGCCTTGGCCGGGCCGTGCAGCAGGTCGCCGACCAGCCGGCCGGTGTAAGCGCCGTCGCGCGCCTCGGCCACTGTGCCGAGCGCGCCGGTCATGCCGAGCCGGGCCGCGATGATCCGGGCCACCTCCACCGGCGCGGCGGTGACCAGCCAGACCCGCTGCCCGGCGTCCAGGTGCATCTGCACCAGCGCACGGGTGCCCGGCCACACCTTGTCGGCGATGACGTCCTCGAAGACCTCCTCGCAGAGCGCCTCCAGGTCGGCGGTCCGCTTTCCGGCCACCACGCCGAGCGCGGTGTGCTTGGCGTCCGCCATGTGCTCCGGGTCCTCGGCACCGTGCAGCCGGAACCAGGTCTGCTGCCAGGCGAACCTGGCGATGTCCCGGCGGCTGAGGAAGCCGCGCCGGTAGAGGCCGACGCCGAGGTAGAAGATCGCGGCGCCGCGCAGGATGGTGTTGTCGCAGTCGAAGAACGCGGCGGCGCGCGGGTCGTCCGGCTCGGGCGTGTGGTTGCCCTCGGGGGCCTTGGGCGCCTTGCCGCGTTTGGCCGGATGTGCACCCTCGGGCCGGCCCTCCCCGGGCTGCGCCTCCTCCTCGGCGGGCGGCTCCGGTGCGGCCCGCAGGGCGGCCTCCGCCGCCTCGGCCGCGGCCTCGCCCGCCAGGGCGGTCCGCGAGCCGGTGGAACGCCTTGCCTGGGTGAGCCTTCGGAGCACGGCCATGTCATCGAGCATAACCAGCCACCTGCGCGGCAGCCGTGACGGCCGCGTGCCCGGAGGGTGAACGGGAGGAGGGCCGGTCGTGTCCGGTCCCCGTGTAGGGGCGTCGCACAATGGCGGGGTGAGTCCACTGCTGCGACGTGACAAGAACCCGAAGCCGGCCGACCGGACGGTGACCCTGGTGGCCAAGCCCGGCTGCCACCTGTGCGACGACGCCCGGGAGGTGATCGTCCGGGTGACGGCCGAGCTGGGCGCGTCCTTCGAGGAGAAGGACATCACCCAGGACGAGGAGCTCTACCGGCGCTACTGGGAGCAGATCCCGGTCACCCTGGTCGACGGTCGTCAGCACGACTTCTGGCGCGTGGACGAGAAGCGCCTGCGCACCGCCCTCGGCGCCTGACCCCGAGGCCGCCCCCGTCACCCCCCCCGCCGTACGGCGGGGGCGGTTCGCCGAATCGTTGTGAAGATTCCGCGTGCTCGGCTTGGGGCGCCTCCCGCCGGTCGGCTTACGATCGAACTCGTTTGCGCCCATGGGGGGCTGAGCACGCGAGGAGTGCCGCCATGCTTCCCGACCCGTCGTCGCCGCCCGCTCCCGGGGGCTTCGCCGTGGTGGACGTGGAGGCGACCGGCCGCAGCCCCTGGCGGCACCGGGTGGTCGAGGTGGCCGTGGTGCTGCTGGACGAGCGGCTCCGCCCGGAGGGCGAGTTCTGCACCCTGCTGGACCCGCTGGGCCCGGTCGGCCCGACCCATGTGCACCGGATCGAGCAGCAGGACGTCGAGGGCGCCCCGCGGTTTCGCGAGATCGCGCCGCGGCTGCTGGAACTGCTGGCCGGCCGGGTGCTGGTCGGCCATCACGTGACCTGCGACCAGGCCTTCCTGGACCGCGAGTTCGCCAGGATCGGGGTGCCGATGCCGCCGGTGCCGCTGCTGTGCACCATGCGGCTGGCCCGCGCCCACCTGCCCGGGGCCCGCGGTTTCGGCCTGACGGCCTGCGTGGAGGCGGCCGGCCTCGGCGGGTTCGCGGCGCACACCGCGCTGGGCGACGCCCGCGCCACCGCCGGCCTGCTGCGGCACTGCCTGGACGCGCCGTCCTGCCCGCCGGGGGACTGGACGGAGTCGCTGCGGGAGGCGGCCCGGGTGCCGTGGCCGCGGCTGGGGCGGGCCCGCTCCCGCCCGTCGGGCGAGCCGGTTCCGCTGGTGACGCGCGACGGCGCCGGCCCGGCCCCCGTGCCCGCTCCGCGCGAGCTGTCGGACCGCCTTCCGTACGGCCCCGGGCCACCCGCTGCACCGCCCCCGGCGGCGGCCCGGAAAGCGGCCGGTGCTATGGGGTCGACGGCGTGATGCGCGTCACTGTGCAGGGACAAAACGGACACCATCTTTGTGCACACGTTCACAAACGCATAGCCTGGCTGCCAAAGCCCAGCTTCACCCACAGGAGCGCCGTGGCCGTCGGCCGATCACCACAGAGCAGTTCGCAGACGCCCGACCCGGGCGCCGCGCGCCGATCCTCGCGTGCCCGGGGGATCCCCGAGGCGACGGTCGCCCGCCTGCCCCTCTACCTGCGCGCTCTCACCGCGCTCTCCGAGCGCTCGGTTCCGACGGTCTCCTCCGAGGAGCTGGCCGCCGCGGCCGGGGTGAACTCCGCCAAGCTCCGCAAGGACTTCTCCTACCTGGGCTCCTACGGCACCCGCGGTGTCGGCTACGACGTCGAGTACCTCGTCTACCAGATCTCCCGCGAGCTGGGCCTGACCCAGGACTGGCCGGTCGTCATCGTCGGCATCGGCAACCTCGGCCACGCCCTCGCCAACTACGGCGGCTTCGCCTCCCGCGGCTTCCGGGTCGCCGCCCTGCTCGACGCCGACCCGGCCGTGGTCGGCAGCAGCGCGGCCGGCCTGCCGGTGCGCCACATGGACGAACTGGAGTCCATCGTGGAGAGCCAGCACGTCTCGATCGGCGTCATCACCACCCCGCCCGGCGCCGCCCAGCAGGTCTGCGACCGGCTGGTCGAGGCCGGCGTCACCAGCATCCTGAACTTCGCCCCGACCGTGCTGACCGTCCCGGACGGCGTGGACGTGCGCAAGGTGGACCTCTCCATCGAGCTGCAGATCCTCGCCTTCCACGAGCAGCGCAAGGCCGGCGACGAGCCGGACCGCACCGAGTCCGTGCTCGACCGGGCCCCCGGCCCGGTCCGTGCCGCCGCCGCCAAGCTCCGCCGGGCGGCCGGGGGCAGCGGAAAGGCGCGCGCGGCCGCGGAGGACGCGGACCCGGCGGCGAAGGGCAAGCCCGGCAAGGCCGGCGAGGGCGAGCTGTCCGCGGTGATGCCGGCATGAGCACCGAGATTCGTGGGACCAGGGAGCGGGCGTGAGTCTTCTCGTCGTAGGGCTGAGCCATCGCACGGCCCCGGTCGGCGTGCTGGAGCGCGCCGCGCTGACCGGTGCGGTGCCGACCAGGCTGCTGCACGACGCGGCCGCGTCCGCGACCGTCGCCGAGGCCGCGCTGCTGAACACCTGCAACCGGATCGAGCTGTACGCCGACGTGGACAAGTTCCACGCCGGCGTCGCCGAGCTGTCGCTGCTGCTCGCCCACCACAGCGGGGTGGACCTGGAGGAGCTGACCTCGCACCTCTACGTCCACTACGAGGACCGCGCCGTCCACCACCTCTTCTCGGTGGCCTGCGGCCTGGACTCGATGGTGGTCGGCGAGGGCCAGATCCTCGGCCAGCTGCGCGACGCCCTGGCCAAGGCCCAGGAGGAGCACACCGCCGGGCGCGGCCTGAACGAGCTGTTCCAGCAGGCGCTGCGGGTCGGCAAGCGCGCGCACAGCGAGACCGGCATCGACAAGGCCGGCCAGTCGCTGGTGACCTTCGGCCTGGAGCAGGTCGCGGCCGGCGCGGGCGAGATCGCCGGCAAGCGGGCGCTGGTGGTCGGCGCGGGCTCGATGAGCTCGCTGGCCGCCGCCACCCTGGTCCGCTCGGGCGTGACCGACCTGCTGATCGCCAACCGGACGCCGGCCCGTGCCGAGCGGCTGGTCGAGATCCTCGGCGCGGACGTCGCCCGCACCCTGGAGCTGGCCAAGGTGCCCGAGGCGCTGGCCGACGTCGACCTGGTGATCTCCTGCACCGGCGCGGCCGGCGTGGTGATCAAGGCCGACGACGTCGCCGCCGCGGTCGCCGCCCGCGCCGGCTCGACCCCGCTCGCCCTGCTCGACCTCGCCATGCCGCGCGACGTCGACCACACCGTGCACGAGCTGCCCGGCGCGCTGCTGGTCGACCTGGAGAGCCTCTCGCACGCCCACGCCGCCACCCCGGGCGCGGGCGACGTCGACGCCGTCTCCGGCATCGTCTCCGACGAGGTCACCGCCTTCGGCGCCGCCCAGCGGGCCGCGCGGATCGCCCCGACCGTGGTGGCGCTGCGCGCGATGGCCTCCGAGGTGGTCGCCGCCGAGCTGGGCCGCCTGGACTCCCGGCTGCCCGGACTGGACGAGCGCTCGCGCGCCGAGATCGGCCAGACCGTCCGCCGGGTGGTCGACAAGCTGCTGCACGCGCCCACCGTGCGGGTGAAGCAGCTGGCCGCCGAGCCCGGCGGCGCCTCCTACGCGGAGGCCCTGCGCGAACTCTTCGACCTCGACCCGGCCGCCGTGCACGCGGTCTCGGGCACTCCGATCGGCGCCCAGCAGCCTGCGGGCGGGGGCGCCGGATGAACCGTCAGCCATCCCACGAGTACCACCGGGACGATCACCTCATGAATGGTCAACCGCTCACCGGCCGGACGCCGGACGCCACCGCGGCACCCCTGCGGCTCGGCACCCGGCGCAGCGCGCTCGCCATGGCCCAGTCGGGCATGGTCGCCCGTGAGGTGACCCGGGTCACCGGGCGCCCCGTCGAGCTGGTGGAGATCACCACCTACGGCGACACCTCCCGCGAGTCGCTGGCCCAGATCGGCGGCACCGGGGTGTTCGTCTCCGCGCTGCGCGACGCGCTGCTGGAGGGCCGGATCGACTTCGCCGTGCACTCCCTCAAGGACCTGCCGACCGCCGAGCCCGAGGGCCTGGTGCTGGCGGCCGTCCCGCAGCGCGAGGACAGCCGTGACGCCCTGGTGGCGCGCGAGGGCCTGGCGCTGGACGAGCTGGTCGAGAAGCTGGCCGGCGCCGGTCGCCCGGCCCGGATCGGCACCGGCTCGCCGCGCCGGATGGCGCAGCTGAACGCCTGGGCCCGGGCCAACGGCGCCCAGCTGGAGACCGTCGCGATCCGCGGCAACGTGGACACCCGGATCGGCTTCGTCACCTCCGGCGAGCTGGACGCCGTGGTGCTGGCCACGGCCGGCCTGAACCGGCTCGGCCGGTCGGCCGAGATCACCGGGCACCTCGAACCCGAGCTGATGATCCCGGCCCCGGGCCAGGGCGCGCTCGCCGTCGAGTGCACGAGCGCGAACACCGCACTGGCCGCCGCGCTGTCGGCCCTCGACCACGCCCCCACCCGGGTCGCGGTGGCCGCCGAGCGCGCCCTGCTGGGCGCCCTGGAGGCCGGCTGCTCCGCGCCGGTCGCCGCACTGGCCGGCTGGAACCACCAGACCGAACTGCGGCTGGAGGGCGTGGTCGGCACCCCCGACGGCGCCACCATGCTGAAGATGTCCGCCCACGGTCCGATCGTCCTCGACGAGACCGCCGAGCAGCAGGCGACGGCCCTCGGCCGCGCGCTGGCCGCCCGGCTGCTCGACGCGGGCGCGGCCGCCCTGATGGGGGAGCGAGCCCGATGAGCCCCACCACCGCCACCGACAGCCCGTTCCCGGCCGACAGCCCGTTCGGGGGCACGGTCCCGTCCGCCGGGCGCTGCACCTTCCTGGGCGCGGGCCCCGGCGACCCGGGCCTGCTGACCCTGCGCGCGGTCGAGGTGCTGGCCTCCGCCGACGTGCTGGTCGCCGACCCGCTGACCGCCGCCGCCGTGCGCAGCCACTGTCCCACCGGCGTGCAGGTGCACACCCCGGGCGCCGAGGGGCCGGAGTTCGACCTGGCCCACCTGGTCGCCGAGGCCGTGCGCTCCGGCAAGCACGTGGTGCGGACCGTCGACGGCGACCCGGGCCTGGACGGCTGCGCGGCCGAGGAGATGCTCGGCTGCGCCGGTGCCGGGATCGCCTTCGAGGTGATCCCGGGCGTCGCCCAGTCGGTCGGCGTGCCCGCCTACGCGGGTGTGCCGCTGCGCGGCGCGGCCGGTACCGACGTCCGCTTCGTGGAGGCCGCGGCGCTGCTGGCCGGCTCCCCGGTGGACCTGGGCGCGCCGGAGACCACCCTGGTGGTGCGCACCACCCTGGGCCAGCTGCCGGCCACCGCCAACGCGCTGGTCGCCAACGGCCGCAAGCCGGACTCGGCGCTGAGCGCCACGCTCTCCGGCACCACCACCCGTCAGCGCACCTTCACCGCGACGCTGGCCTCCATCGCGGCGGACCTCAAGGCCGCCCGGGTGCTGCCCTCCCCGGTCTCCGCCCCGGTGGACCCGGCCACCGCGGTGATAGCCGTGGTCGGTGAGCAGGTCGCCCACCGCGCCTCGCACTCCTGGTTCGAGACCAAGCCGCTGTTCGGCTGGAACGTGCTGGTGCCGCGCACCAAGGAGCAGGCGCACGGCCTCTCCGAGCAGCTGCGCTCGTACGGCGCGGTGCCGCAGGAGGTGCCGACCATCGCGGTCGAGCCGCCGCGCACCCCGCAGCAGATGGAGCGGGCGATCAAGGGCCTGGTCACCGGCCGCTACGAGTGGATCGCCTTCACCTCGGTGAACGCGGTGCGCGCGGTGCGCGAGAAGTTCGAGGAGTACGGCCTGGACGCCCGGGCGTTCGCCGGGATCAAGGTCGCGGCGGTCGGCGAGACCACCGCGCAGGCGCTGGTGGACTTCGGCGTGAAGCCGGACCTGGTGCCGTCCGGCGAGCAGTCCGCGGCCGGGCTGCTGGAGGACTGGCCGCCGTACGACCCGGTGTTCGACCCGATCGACCGGGTGCTGCTGCCGCGCGCCGACATCGCCACCGAGACCCTGGTGGCCGGCCTGGTCGAGCTGGGCTGGGAGGTCGACGACGTGACGGCGTACCGGACGGTGCGCGCCTCGCCGCCGCCGGCCGAGACCCGCGAGGCGATCAAGGGCGGCGGTTTCGACGCGGTGCTGTTCACCTCGTCCTCGACCGTGCGGAACCTGGTCGGCATCGCCGGCAAGCCGCACAACGTGACCGTCATCGCCTGCATCGGCCCGGCCACCGCCAAGACCGCCGAGGAGCACGGCCTGCGGGTCGACGTGATGGCCCCGGCGCCGTCGGCGGCCGCGCTGGCCCAGGCGCTGGCGGACTTCGGGGCCAAGCGCCGGGACACCGCGACCGCCGCGGGCGAGCCGGTGTACCGCCCCAGTGAGCGCCGTCCCGGCTCGCGCCGCAAGGCCGCGCGCTGACGTAGAGACCGGGGGCGGCCCGACCGCCGCCCCCGGCACCGCACCATCGTTCGGAGAGAGAAGCCGTGTCCGCTGAATTCCCGTACGTCCGCCCGCGCCGGCTCCGCTCGACCCCGGCGGTCCGCCGGCTGGTCGCCGAGACCCGGCTGCACCCGGCGGAACTGATCCTCCCCGCCTTCGTCCGCGAGGGCATCACCGAGCCGAAGCCGATCTCCTCGATGCCCGGCGTGGTCCAGCACACCCGGGACAGCCTGCGGAAGGCCGCGGTGGAGGCCGCCGAGGCGGGGGTGGGCGGCATCATGCTGTTCGGCCTGCCCGAGGTGAAGGACGCCGTGGGCTCCGAGGGCACCAACCCGGAGGGCATCCTCCAGCAGGCGATCCGCGACGTGGTCGCGGAGGTCGGCGACCGGCTCGTGGTGATGTCGGACCTCTGCCTGGACGAGTTCACCGACCACGGCCACTGCGGCGTGCTGGCCGAGGACGGCGGCGTGGACAACGACGCCACCCTGGCGCGCTACGCCGAGATGGCCGTGGTCCAGGCCGAGGCCGGCGTCCACATGGTCGGCCCCTCGGGCATGATGGACGGCCAGATCGCCGTGATCCGCCGGGCGCTGGACGAGGCGGGGCACCAGGGCGTGGCGATCCTCGCCTACACCGCCAAGTACGCCTCCGCGCTGTACGGCCCGTTCCGCGAGGCCGTCAACTCCTCGCTCAAGGGCGACCGCAAGACCTACCAGCAGGACCCGGCGAACGCCCGCGAGGCGCTGCGCGAGCTGGAGCTGGACCTCGCCGAGGGCGCTGACATGGTGATGGTCAAGCCCGCGATGCTCTACCTGGACGTCCTGCGGCAGGTCGCCGACGCCTCCCCGGTGCCGGTGTCCGCGTACCAGATCTCCGGTGAGTACGCGATGGTGGAGGCCGCCGCCGCCAACGGCTGGATCGAGCGGGAGCGCACCATCCTGGAGACCCTCACCTCGATCCGCCGGGCCGGTGCCGAGCAGATCCTCACCTACTGGGCCGTCGAGGCCGCCGCGATGCTCAAGTAGCGCCCGCACGCACGCCGAAGGCCGGGCCCCCCGACGGGAGGGCCCGGCCTTCGTCCTGCGTCCTACCAGCCGCCGATGTGGGCGAAGCCCTCCCCGCCACCGGCGAGGTCGGTGGAGGTCGCGGCGCCCCAGCCGTACTCGCCGGCCGCGATGTTCGAGGTGTGGGCGATGCCCCAGCCCTCGCCGGCCGCGAAGACCGGGTCGGCGGAGGCGACGAACGCGCCGCCGCCGGCGGCACCGACGTGCGCGGATGCGGCCGGGACGGCGAGGCCGGCCAGCGCCAGCGTGCCGACGGCGACCAGGGTGATCTTGCCCAGCGTGCTCTTCATGGATCTGCCCTTTCTTCCGGAGCGCCCGGGGCGGGCGGGTCCGCCGATCAGGTGCGAGATCCCCGCGTCGCCGTGGCTCTGGGTGCCCTGGCCCTGGG
>NZ_JBHVER010000229.1:0-11855 GCF_042802195.1 Kitasatospora sp. NPDC057500
GCCGGGCACAGGCGCGGGGGCCGGGGCGGCGGGGGCCTGGGCCGCCGGAGCGGCGGCGGGCGCGGGGGCGGCGGCGGGGGTCGGCGTAGCGCCGGCCTGAGTCGCGGCCTGGGTCACTGGGGTCACCTCGGTACCGGGCTTGTAGTCGGCGAAAAAGTCCCACCAGGCTCGGTCGACCGAGTTCGGGTCCTGGAGGTACTGCTGGTAGATCTCGTCGACGAGCCACTCATTGGGGCCGAAGCCAGTGGAGCTTGCCGAGCTGTTGGGGTGTTCAGGGGACTGTGGCGACACGGCGGCAACCGCCCTCTTCCGCTTCCTTTTGGGATGTTTGGACAGCGGGGATTAAGGCTACGCCTCCGACCGGTGATCGCGCAGTCCCCGGGGGGCAGGCGTCGCCCAGATCACAGTCCTGACCTGCGGTTTGGCTGAAAATGTGCGTTAGAAACCGGCATCGGAGGGGAACCGACCGCTTCCGACCACCCAAAAAATGCGGGCAAAAGCGGACAAAGTAGGGTTTGAGGCCCCGGGCGAAGCTCTGTGTCGGATCTGTGACATTCGTCCGCTTCACCCGGGGCAGGGTCCTCCTCGCGCCCGCCCTCCGTCCGCCCTCCGTCCGCGGTCAGCGCGGCCCGGGCAGCCGGACCTCGATCCGGCAGCCGCGGGCGGCCTCGGCGACCTCGATCCGCCCGCCGTGCAGGTCCACCGCCCAGCGGGCGATGGCCAGCCCGAGGCCGGTCCCGCCGTCGGCGCCCGGCCCGGAGGCGGTCGCGGTGCCGCTGCGGCCGAACCGTTCGAAGACCCTGGTGCGGTCCGCCGCCGGGATGCCGGGACCCTCGTCCTCGACCTCCAGCAGCAGCGAGCCGGGCCCCTCGTCGGGCCGGGCGCGCACGGTCACGGTGCCACCGGGCGGGGAGTGCTTGCAGGCGTTGTCGACCAGGTTGGCGACCACCTGGTGGAGCCGCTCCGGGTCGGCGACGCCGGTCAGGCCCACCGGGCTCACCTCCAGCGCGAGCCGGACGTCGCCGCGCCGGGAGAACGCCCCGCCCGCCGTGGCGCCGTCCACGGTGACCCCGCGCAGCACGCCGTCCAGGAACTCGCGCACCTCGAAGGGGCGGGCGTCCAGGTCGACCACGCCGTCGTCGATCTTGGAGAGGTCGAGCAGGTGGGCGACCAGCCGGCCGAGCCGCTCGGTCTGCTCCAGCGCGGCACCCAGGGTCGCCGGGTTCGGCTGGACGACGCCGTCGACCACGTTCTCCAGCACGGCGTGCAGCGCGGCGATCGGCGTGCGCAGCTCGTGCGAGACGTTGGCGACCAGTTCGCGGCGGTGCCGGTCGGCCGCCTCCAGGTCGGCCGCCATCTGGTTGAAGGTGGCGGCCAGCTCGCCGATCTCGTCGCGCGAGCTCACCTCGACCCGGCGGCTGTAGTCGCCCGAGGCCATCGCGCGGGCGGCGGCGGTCATGTCGCGCAGCGGGGCGGTCAGCCCGTGCGCGAGGAACTGCATGAAGAGCAGTGAGGCGATCATCGAGAAGATCATGATGATCCGGATCTGGGTCTCGGACCGGATCGCCACGACCACCATGCCGGTGGCCAGGAAGACCGAGACGATCACCAGGAGGGCGAGTTTGCCCTTGATCGAGCGGACCGGGTCCAGCGGCCGGATGTCGGCCCAGACCCGTTTCGCGGCGCGGGCGGCCAGAGTGGGCGGCCGGCTGCCGTCGAGGTCCCCGTTGCGTTGCTGTGGAAAGGTCATTGGTCCCCTGTGGTCCCCCGCGTGGGTGCGCACGGCGGTCGGGACACGGGCCCCCCGGCGGCCCGGTGTCCGAAGGCGCGGTGCTACGAGAGCGGGGCCTCCAGCGCGTATCCGACGCCGTGCACGGTGCGGATCCAGCTGGCGCCGATCTTGCGGCGCAGCGCCTTGACGTGGCTGTCGACGGTGCGGGTGCCGGACGCGTCCGTCCAGTCCCAGACCTCGGCCAGCAGCTGCTCGCGGGTGAGCACGGCGCGCGGCTGGGCGGCCAGGCAGGCGAGCAGGTCGAACTCGGTCGGCGTCAGGTGGACGTCGCCCGAGGCCAGCCGGACCCGGCGCTGCACGTGGTCGATCTCCAGCTCGCCGAAGCGCAGGCTGCCGAGCGCGGGCGTGCGGGCGGCCTGCTGGGCGCGCTCGACGCGGCGCAGCAGCACGTTGACCCGGGCGGCCAGTTCGCGCATGGAGAAGGGCTTGGTCATGTAGTCGTCGGCGCCGACGCCGAGGCCGACCAGCAGGTCCGTCTCGTCGTCGCGCGCGGTGAGCATCAGGACCGGTACCGGGCGCTGGGCCTGGATCCGGCGGCACACCTCCAGGCCGTCGAAGCCGGGCAGCATGATGTCGAGGACGACGAGGTCGGGCTGCCAGGTGTGGAAGCCGTCGACGGCGCCCGGGCCGTCGTGGGCCACGGCGACCTTGAAGCCCTCCGCGCCCAGCCGGGCCGCGATGGACTCGGCGATCGTGGGCTCGTCCTCGACCACCAGCACTCTGCGCTGACTGCTCACCGTGCCGCCGGCGTTCTGGTTGTCCTGCTGAATTTCTGTCACGGTCACGCCACCGCCCCCAGGGCTGCGGGCCGGCCATCTGTGGGGATGGCGAAGGCTCCGCTCGTAGTCTTGTTCCGTCGTGGACTGTGCCGGGTCCGCCGTCCCGTCGCGTACTGCGGGGTCGGCGAGCGGTGTGCGCCGCTCACTTCTCCCACGCACCTCGCAGCGTACGGACAGCGGGTGATTCCCGGCAGGTGGACCGGACATTTCCGGCCCGTGGGCCGGCCTGCCGGGCCGGCCGTCGGGCCCACCGGGAAGTGGGCACGGGCCGATACCTTACCCGGCGTTTTTTCACTCCGTAACGGTACGTATGCACATCAGTTGGCGCCAAGCCGCCGGTCAGCGGGGATGGGCATGTGTATAAGGGGAGAAGGTCTGGACCAATTCGGGCACCCGGCGATCATCCCGCGTCCAGGGTTCTCCCAGCCGGCTCCCAGTCGCCGCCCGTACCGTGGCCACGACAAATCGCGGGGGCGGGATTTCCCGGACGCGCCGGTACGTTGGACACGCGCGGGAGCGACGGCCGCGGGCGGCGGAGCGGAGGCGGCATGGCGGAGCGACGGGTGCGCGCCGGGCGCGGCGGGCCGCCGTACGCGATGCTCCGGCACGGCCTGCGGGCCGGGGCGGTCGAGTGGCTGCTGGCCCGGGTGCCGACCCCGCGGCGCAACCCCTTCGCGCTCGGCTACCTCGCGGTGGTCGGCGCCACCACCACCTTCGCCTCGCTGGCCGACCCGGACCTCGTCCAGCGGCTCCAGGAGGCGTCCAGCTCGGACGGGCACAACCTGCTGAGCCACCCGCTGCGCGCGCTGCTGCTCAGCGGCTTCTGGGTGGCCGGCACCGACTGGGTGCCCTACCTGTGGGCCTTCGCCCTCACCGTCGCGCCGCTGGAGCGCCGGGTCGGCCCCGCCCGGGCGGCCGCGGTCTTCGCCGCCGGGCACATCGGCGCCACCCTGCTCTCGCAGGGCGTGGTGATCGTCGCGGTGGAGAGCGGGCGGCTGGAGCCGGCCGCGATGGACCGCCTGGACATCGGCGTCAGCTACGGCGTGCTGGCCAGTCTCGGCGCGCTGGCCGGGCTGCTGCGGCCGGGCGGCCGGGCGGTCGCGCTCGGACTGGCCGCGGCGCTGATCGTCGAGCAGACCGTCGGCGACCGGGACCTCGTCACCGGGGTCGGCCATCCGGCGGCGCTGCTGACCGGGGTGGCGCTGTGGCGGTGGCTGCGCCGCTGGGACGGGCACCGGCCGGGCCGGACCCGGCTCGGGGCGCCGGCCGAGTGCCCCCGGAGCGTGCCCGCGCCGGCCTCCGCGCCGGGCCGGTCCGCGGTCCTGGACCGCTGCTGAGCCGGACCGGGCCCGGTTTTTGACGGGGCCGCCAGGGGGCCTTCACCGTTCGCTCACGGCGAACGAGGCCCGGGGAACATCCGGAGCCCGCAAAGCCTTAGTCAGGTCGACTCAAGTTCACTGACTGGGGAGAGATCATGGCATCGACGTCCACACCGCTCACCCTGCCCGTGCTGCCGCTCGACGACGAGGTCGTCCTGCCGGGCATGGTCGTGCCGCTGGACCTGAAGGACACCGAGGTCCGCGCCGCCGTCGAGGCCGCGCGCGCCGCCGCCACCGGCACCGGGAAGCCCCAGGTCCTGCTGGTCCCGCGGGTGGACGGCTCGTACGCGGCGGTCGGCACCCTCGCCACCGTCGAGCAGGTCGGCCGGCTGGCCGACGGCCCCCATGCGGTCGGGCAGCCGGCTGCGCTGGTCCGCGCGGTGCGCCGGGTGCGGATCGGCGTCGGCACCACCGGGCCGGGCGCCGCGCTCTGGGTGGAGACCACGCCGTTCCGGGAGTCCTCGGTCGGCACCCCGGTGGCCGGGCGCGCCGCCGAACTGGTCAGGGAGTACAAGAGCCTGTCCACCCAGTGGCTGCGCAAGCGCGGCGCCTGGCAGATCGTCGACCGGGTGGCCGCCGTCGAGGGCGTCGGCGAGCTCGCCGACAACATCGGCTACGCCTCCTTCGCCACCGCCGAGCAGAAGCTCAAGGTGCTGCTGGAGGCCGACCAGGTCGCGCGACTGGAGTACGCGCTCGGCCTGCTCCGCGACCACCTCGCCGAGGAGGAGGTCAACGACACCATCCGCAAGGACGTCGAGGAGGGCGTCGCCAAGCAGCAGAAGGAGTTCCTGCTGCGCCGCCAGCTGGAGGCCGTCCGCAAGGAGCTGGCCGAGCTGAACGGCGACCCGGCCGGCGAGGAGGACGACTACCGCGCCCGGGTCGAGGCCGCCGACCTGCCCGAGAAGGTCCGCGAGGCCGCGCTCAAGGAGGTCGACAAGCTGGAGCGCTCCAGCGAGCAGTCGCCCGAGGGCTCGTGGATCCGCACCTGGCTCGACACCGTCCTGGAGCTGCCCTGGAACGAGCGCACCGAGGACTCCTACGACATCGCCGGCGCCCGCGCGGTGCTGGACGCCGACCACGCCGGCCTGGCCGACGTGAAGGAGCGCATCGTCGAGTACCTGGCCGTGCGCAAGCGCCGGGCCGACCAGGGGCTCGGGCTGGTCGGAGGCCGCCGCGGGGGCGCGGTGCTGGCGCTGGTCGGCCCGCCCGGCGTCGGCAAGACCTCGCTCGGCGAGTCGGTGGCCCGCGCCATGGGCCGGGAGTTCGTCCGGGTCGCGCTCGGCGGGGTCCGGGACGAGGCGGAGATCCGCGGCCACCGGCGCACCTACGTCGGCGCGCTGCCCGGCCGCATCGTCCGGGCGCTCAAGGAGGCCGGCTCGATGAACCCGGTCGTGCTGCTCGACGAGATCGACAAGGTCGGCTCCGACTACCGGGGCGACCCGGCCGCGGCGCTGCTGGAGGTGCTCGACCCGGCGCAGAACCACACCTTCCGCGACCACTACCTGGAGGTCGAGCTGGACCTCTCCGACGTGGTCTTCCTCGCCACCGCCAATGTGCTGGAGGCCATCCCCGAGCCGCTGCTCGACCGGATGGAGCTGGTCCGCCTGGACGGCTACACCGAGGACGAGAAGGTCGTCATCGCCCGCGACCACCTGCTCCCGCGCCAGCTGGAGAAGGCCGGGCTCGGGGACGGCGAGGTCGCGGTCGACGAGCCGGCGCTGCGCAGGCTGGCCGGCGAGTACACCCGGGAGGCGGGCGTGCGGAACCTCGAACGGGCCGTCGCCCGGGTGCTGCGCAAGATCGCCGCGCAGAGCGAGCTGGGCGAGCGCGAGCTGCCCGCCGCGATCGGCGCCGACGACCTGCGGGCCCTGATCGGCCGGCCGCACCACGTGCCGGAGGCGGCGCAGGAGCCCGCCGAGCGGCGCACCGCGGTACCCGGGGTGGCCACCGGCCTGGCGGTCACCGGGGCCGGCGGCGACGTCCTCTACATCGAGGCCTCGCTCGCCGACGCCGAGACCGGCGGCACCGGGCTGACCCTGACCGGCCAGCTGGGCGACGTCATGAAGGAGTCCGCGCACATCGCGCTCTCCTACCTGCGCTCGCGCGGCGCCGAGCTGGAGCTGCCGGTCACCTCGCTGCGCGACCGCGGCGTGCACCTGCACGTCCCGGCCGGGGCCGTCCCCAAGGACGGGCCGAGCGCCGGCATCACCATGACCACGGCGCTGGCCTCGCTGCTCTCCGGGCGCAAGGTGCGCACCGACGTGGCGATGACCGGTGAGGTGTCGCTGACCGGGCGGGTGCTGCCGATCGGCGGGGTGAAGCAGAAGCTGCTCGCCGCCGACCGGGCCGGGATCACCACGGTGGTCATCCCCAAGCGCAACGAGCCCGACCTGGACGACGTCCCCGCGGAGGTGCTGGAGCGGCTGACCGTGCACCCGGTCGCGGACGTCCGGGAGGTGCTGGAGCTGGCCCTGGAGCCGGCCGGCGTGCTGGTGGCGGCGGCCTGACGGTCCCGGCCCCGGTCCGCCCCGCGGCCCGTCCCGTCCCGGTGCGCCGCCGGACGGGACGGGCCGCGGGGCGCGTGCCAGACTGCGAGGGTGCCGTCCTTGACCCAGCGCGTCCTGGTCCGGGTGCCGGAGCGGGTGCGACCCCTCCTGGTCCGGCACCGGAGCCTGGTGAAGTTCCAGCTGGTCGGCAGCGGCTGCTTCGCCCTGACGCTGCTGATCAACTACGCGCTGCGGCTCACCCTGCTGGAGCGCAAGCCGGTGGTGGCGCTCACCGTGGCGACGGTGGCCGGGACCGCCGTCTCCTACCTGCTCAACCGGCGGTGGAGCTTCCGCTCCTCCTGGCGGCGGCGCGAACCGCTGCTGTTCCTGCTGGTGAGCGCCGTCGCCATCGGCGTCAACGTGCTGCCGCTGATCGTCTCGCGCTACCTGTTCGACCTGCGCGAGCCGTGGGTCAGCCCGGTCGCCCAGGAGGTGGCCGACTTCCTGAGCGGGATGGTGCTGGGCACCTTCGCGGCGATGCTGTTCCGGTTCTGGGCCATGCGGCGCTGGGTGTTCACCCGGGTGGAGCAGCCCCTCGTCGTGGGCACCGGCGGCGCGGCCGGAGCGGGCGGGCAGCTGGGTCCGCGGGTGCGGTCGGCGGAGGCCGGGGCGGGTGAGGGCGATGCGTGAGACGGGCGGCGCCGGGGGCGCGGCCGGGCCGGCGAGCCAGCAGGGGATGCGCCGCAGCAACCTGGCCCTGGTGCTCCGGATCATCTCCCGCACCCCGCGCTCGCGCGCCGAGGTGGCCGCCGAGAGCGGGCTGACCAGGGCGGCCGTCTCCTCGCTCGCCGAGGAGCTGATCGCGGCCGGACTGGTGGTCGAGGAGGGCCCGGCCACCCCCAGCGGCAAGGTCGGCCGGCCCGGCACCGCGCTCGGGCTCAACCCGGACGGTCCGGCCGGCCTCGGCGCCGAGATCGGGGTGGAGCACCTGGGCGCCTGCGTGGTCGACCTGCGCGGCGAGGTCCGCGCCTGGCGCCGCCAGGACATCCGCAACCGGGGCCGGCGGCCCGCCGCCGTGATGGCCGACCTCGCCGAGCTGGTCCGCCGGGCCGCCGCCGACGCCGCACTGCGCCCGGCCGGGCTGGCGCTGGCCGTGCCCGGACTGGTCGGCGCCGAGGGCGCGCTGCTCCAACGGGCCGCCAACCTGGACTGGCGGGACGTCGCGGTCGCCGCCGAACTGCGGCTCGCGCTGCACGCCGCCGGCGCACCGGGCCTGGCCGGGCTCCCGCTGCGGGCCGACAACGAGGCCAACCTCGGAGGCCTCGCCGAGCTCTGGCTGGGCGGCGGGCCCGAGCACTTCCTGCACGTCTCCGCCGAGGCCGGGATCGGCTCGGCGATCGTCGTCGACGGCCGGCTGCTGCGCGGTGCGCGCGGCTACGCGGGCGAGCTGGGCCACGTCCCGGTGCATCCCGAGGGGCCGCGCTGCGCGTGCGGGGCGCACGGCTGCCTGGAGCAGTACGCGGGGGAGTCGGCGGTGCTGCGCGCGGCCGGGCTGGAGGGCATCCGGGGCGACTGGGTGGCGCTGCTCGCCGAGCGGGCCGCGGCCGAGGACGAGGAGGTGCGCGGGGCGCTCGACGGCGCCGGGACCGCGCTGGGCATCGCGGCGGCCGGGGCGGTCAACCTGCTGGACCCGGCCGAGGTGGTGCTGGGCGGCGGCTACGCCCAGCTGGCGCCCTGGCTGCTGCCCGCGATGCGGGCCGAGCTGGCCGCCCGGGTGACCGTCCGCCCGTGGTCGGCGGAGCGGCTGACGGTCTCCCGGCTGGGCCGCCGCGGCCCCCTGCTGGGGGCCGCGGTCGGCGTGGTCCGCTCACTGCTCGCCGACCCGGGGCGGCTGCAGGAGTAGCCCGTTCCGCTCCTGGACCGGCTGCCTCAGTCCTTGACCAGCTCGCGGCTCAGGTGCGAGGGCCGGCCGACGACGGCGGCCAGGGTGATGCCGACGCCGACCAACGCCCAGGCCAGCAGCACCAGCAGCGGCTGGGTCATGGCGGTGCCGTCGAAGTAGGCGATCGAGCGGGTCGCGTCGGTGCCGGCGCCGTTCGGGAACCAGGCCCCGATCGCCCGCCAGAACGCCGGCATCATCGGGGGCGGGAAGACGCCGCCGGCGCTCGGGTTGCCGAGCACCACGAAGAGCAGCACCGCGACGCCGATGCCGATGACGTCGAACAGGCACTGCATGGCCATGGTGAACGCGCCGACCGCGAAGACCACCAGCGCACCGACCGCGGACAGCGCCAGGAACGGGCCGGGCAGCGCGTCCAGGATCGTCTGGACGATCAGCGCGCCGCCGAGGCCGGCCGCGACCGAGTACAGCGCCAGGGTGCCGAGCCGGATCAGCGCCCGGTTGGTGTTGGCCGGCTTGGCGCCGGCGCTGACCCCGAGGATCGAGGCGACCAGGTAGCCTCCGACGCACCAGCCGATCACCAGGTAGAAGGAGGAGAGGCCGTTGGCGTCGCCCTTGGCGAGCGGCACGACGTCCTGGACCACGACCGTACGGCCCTGGCTCTTCTCCAGGCCGGTGACGATGGACTCGGCGGCCTTGGCGGCGGACGTCCCGCGCGCGTTGGCGACCAGCAGCACGTCCTCGGTGGAGGCCGGGTCCACCACCAGCGCGGCGTAGATCCGCTGGTCCTTGAGGAGCTGGGTGGCGCTCTCCGCGTCCGGCGCGGTGGAGGCCTTCACGGCGTCGTCCGGGACCGACTCCAGGCCCTGGACCAGCTGGGGGGCTACCTGCGGCGGGGCGACCACCGCGATCGACAGCTCGTGCGGCTTGGGCTGGTGCAGCGCGCCGACGTAGGAGGTGACGAAGCCCAGCTGGAGGAGCAGCACGCCGATCACCAGCAGCGCGGCGCGCGGGGTGACGGCGCCCTTCAGCTCGGCGGCGAAGCCCTTCTTCGGCGCGGCCGGCTCGGCTGCGCGCTCCGGTGCCGCGGCGGGCCCTGGTTCCTGCTGCCCTGGGGCGGTCATGCACATCTCCTTGCGTATCGGGGGAAACCGGGTACTTAATAGCATGAACTAGTTTCGCCCAGGTTTCTCCCGCGCCGGGGACGGGCCGGGTGTGCTGCGGGATACTGGCGCGGTGAGTACGCCGAACGAAGAGCGCGCCGGGGGTCGACCGGGCGAGGACCCGCTGATGGCGGTCGAGCGCGAGGTCGGGGTGCTGTTCCGGCGTGGCCGTGCCCGGGTGTCCGAGCTGTCCCGGCGGGTCCACCCGCAGCTGGAGGGCATGGCGTACAGCCTGCTGAGCTACGTCGACCAGGCGGGTCCGGTGCGGGTGACCGATGTCGGTCTGCACTTCGCGGTCGGCAAGGCGACGATCAGCCGGCAGATCCGGGCGCTGGAGGAACTGGGCCTGCTGGTCCGGGAGGCGGACCCGCAGGACCGCCGCTCCGCGCGGGTCTCGCTCACGGAGGACGGCCGGCGGCGCTTCCGGACCGCCCAGGCGGCCCGGCTGGCCCGGGTGCGGGAGCTGATGGGCGGCTGGCCGGAGGAGGACGTGGTGCGCTTCGCCGAACTGCTGCACCGCTTCAACGACGTGGTCGGCGAGGCGGCGGCGCCGGCGGCGGCCGGCTGAACGCCGGACGCTGGACGTGCGGGTGGCGGAGGTATGGGCCCGGGCCGGGACCGGTCCGGGCTTTGCTTGTTCTTGACGAATGTTGCCTAGGTCAACCATCCAGCTTATGGTTGCCACAGGCAACTATTCCGAAGGACCCCGATGACCGTCACCGCCACGCCTGCCGCGACCGGAGCCGCCGACACGACCGACCAACCGATGACGCACCGGCAGGTGCTGGAGGCGCTCTCCGGCCTGCTGCTCGGCCTCTTCGTCGCCGTGCTCTCGTCGACCGTCGTCTCCAACGCGCTGCCGCGCATCCTCACCGACCTGCACGGCGGCCAGTCCGCCTACACCTGGGTGATCACCGCGACCCTGCTCACCCTCACCGCCTCCACCCCGATCTGGGGCAAGCTCTCCGACCTCGCCAGCAAGAAGCTGCTGCTGCAGATCGCGCTGGTGATCTACATCGCCTCCTCCGCGCTGGCCGGCCTCTCCCAGAACACCGGCCAGCTGATCGCCTGCCGCGCCCTCCAGGGCATCGGCGCCGGCGGCGTCACCGCCCTCGCCCAGATCTGCCTGGCCGCGATGGTCCCGCCGCGCGAGCGCGGCCGGTACAGCGGCTACTTCGGCGCCGTCTTCGCGCTGGCCACCATCGGCGGCCCGCTGATCGGCGGCGTCATCGTGGACACCTCCTGGCTCGGCTGGCGCTGGTGCTTCTACGTCGGCATCCCGTTCGCGGTGCTCGCGATCCTGGTGCTCCAGCGCACCCTGAAGCTGCCCGTGGTCAAGCGCACGGTGAGGATCGACTACCTGGGCGCCCTGGTGATCACCGGCGCGGTCAGCCTGCTGATGATCTGGATCACCCTGGCCGGCAAGAACTACGCCTGGCTCTCCTGGCAGACCGCGGCCATGGTCGGCGGCGGACTGCTGCTCGGCGCGGTCGCCGTCGCCGTCGAGCGCCGCGCCGCCGAGCCGATCATCCCGCCGCACCTGTTCCAGCACCGCACGGTCACCCTCGCCGCGCTGGCCAGCGTCCTGGTCGGCATCGGGATGTACGGCGCGACCACCTTCCTCAGCCAGTACTTCCAGCTCGCCCGGGACAAGTCCCCGACCGTGGCCGGCCTGATGACCCTGCCGATGATCCTCGGCCTGGCCGTCTCCTCCACCGTCGCCGGCAAGCTGATCACCAAGTACGGCAAGTGGAAGGCCTTCCTGGTCAGCGGCACGCTGCTGCTGGCGGTCGGCTTCGCACTGCTCGGCACCGCCCGGGCCGACACCGACTACGTCCTGCTCTCCGTCTACATGGCGGTCACCGGCGTCGGCCTCGGCCTCACCATGCAGAACCTCGTCCTCGCCGTCCAGAACACCGTGCCGCGCGCGGAACTCGGCGCGGCCAGCTCGGTCGTCACCTTCTTCCGCACCATGGGCGGCGCGATGGGCGTCTCGGCGCTCGGCGCGCTGATGAACAACCGGGTCGGCCACTACCTCGCCGAGAACCTCGCCGACGCGGGCGTCCCGGCCGGCGGCGGCGGTTCGCTCGGCGACGGCATCCCGGACCTGCACAAGCTGCCCGCGCAGCTGGTGCCGCTGGTCACCGACGCCTTCGGGCACGGCGTCGGCGTGATCTTCCTGGTCGCGGCGCCGTTCGCGCTGCTGGCCTTCGTCACGGTGCTGTTCATCCGCGAGACCGCGCTGCGCACCGGCCAGGACTGACGCCCGGCAGGGGGTGCCGGCGCGTGGTTCCGTCTCCGGCCCCCGCCGTACTGGGGTACTGGGGGGTCACTCGCCGCCCCGCGTCCGCGAGAG
>NZ_JBHVER010000230.1:0-11819 GCF_042802195.1 Kitasatospora sp. NPDC057500
GCACGGCGCCGCCGCGCCCGTCCCCGGCGACGGGAGAGCGCCGGGGACGGGGCGCCGTACGCGTGCCGCTCGGAGGCGCCGCGTCAGATGGTCGACGCGTCGATGACGAAGCGGTAGCGCACATCGCCGCGCAGCACGCGCTCGTAGGCCTCGTTGATCCGATCGGCCCGGATCAGCTCGATCTCCGCGCCGATCCCGTGCTCGGCGCAGAAGTCCAGCATCTCCTGCGTCTCCGGCAGCCCGCCGATCATCGAGCCGGCGAGCGACCGGCGCCCGGTGAGCAGCGCGTGCGCGTTGACACCGACCGGCCCGTCCGGCGCGCCGAGCTGGACCATCGTGCCGCCGGTCCGCAGCAGCCCCACGTAGGCGCTGAGGTCGAGGCCGGCCGAGACGGTGTTGACCACGAGGTCGAAGCGGCCCGCCAGTTCGGTGAACGTCGCCGGGTCGGAGGTCGCCCGGTAGTCGTGGGCGCCGAGCCGCAGCCCGTCCTCGCGCTTGCGCAACGACCGGCTGAGCACGGTGACCTCGGCCCCCTTGGCCCGGGCGATCTTCACCCCCAGGTGGCCCAGCCCGCCCAGGCCGACGACGGCGACCTTCCGGCCGGGCCCGGCGCCCCAGTGGGTGAGCGGGGAGTAGAGCGTGATGCCCGCGCAGAGCAGCGGCGCCGCGGTGTCCAGCGCCAGCGCGTCGGGGATGCGCAGCGCGTACTGCTCGTCGACCACCAGTTGCCGGGCGTACCCGCCGTACGTCGGCGCGCCGTCCCGCCCGCGGGCGTTGTAGGTGAAGACGACGCCGCCCTCGCCCGTGCAGTACTGCTGGAGCCCGGCGCGGCAGTTGTCGCACTCCCGGCAGGAGTCGACGAAGCAGCCGACGCCGACCCGGTCGCCGACCGACCAGCGGGAGACCTCGGGGCCGACCTCCGCGACCACCCCGGCGATCTCGTGGCCCGGGACCATCGGAAAGATGCCCGGGGCCCAGTCGTCGCCGACCTGGTGGATGTCGGAGTGGCAGATGCCCGCGTAGCGGACGTCGATGAGGATGTCACGGGCGCCGAGCGCCCGGCGCGGCACGGTGGTCCGCTCCAGCGGCGCCCTGGGGGCCGGGGCGGCGTAGACCGCGATCCGGCCGGCCTCGGCAGTGCCCCCGGCGGCAGCGGTGCCGGTGTCGGTGATCGTCGTGTTCGTCATGCCCCAAGGTTCGGCGTACCGTCCGCGGCCGGACAGATCAGTGATTCCCGTACGTTCCCCGTTCCTACTACGAGTGGTATCACCCTCAACACCCCCAAGATCCCGGACCTGGGCCCATACTGCTGGCATGGACCAGCGCACCGAGCTCAGCGAATTCCTACGGTCCCGCCGGGCGCGGCTGCGGCCCGCCGACGTCGGGCTGCCCGACTACGGCGGCCGACGGCGGGTGCCCGGGCTGCGCCGCGAGGAGCTGGCCCAACTGGCCGGGGTGAGCACGGCGTACTACGTGCGGCTGGAGCAGGGGCACGGGGAGAACGTCTCGACCGCCGTCCTGGACTCGATCGCCCGCGCCCTGCGCCTCGACTCCGCCGAGCGCGACCACCTGCGCCGGATCACCCGGCCGTCCCGCCGCGGTGCCGGACGGGTCCGCGCATCGCGCGCGCAGCGGGTCAGGCCCGAGCTGCAGCAGCTGCTGGACGCGATGGACGGCGTCCCGGCGTACGTCCTCGGGCGGCGCCTCGACGTGATCGCCTGGAACCGCCTCGGCAACGCCCTGATCGGCGACGTCGCCGGGCTGGCGCCGGAGCAGCGGAACCTGGCCTGGCTGGTCTTCCTCGACCGGGCCTCCCGTGAGCTGTACCTGGACTGGGAGGGCAAGGCGACCGACGTGGTCGGGATGCTGCGGCTGGAGGCGGGCCGCGACCCCGACGACCCCCGGCTCGCCTCGCTGATCGGCGAACTCTCCGTCAAGAGCGAGGACTTCCGGCGGCTGTGGGCGGCGCACGACGTCCGGGACAAGGGCCACGGCGTCAAGGAGCTGCACCACCCGGTGGTCGGCCGGCTGACCCTGCGCTACGAGACCTTCCGCCCGGCCGGGGACCTGCGCCAGGTGCTGGTCGCCTACCACGCCGATCCGGGGTCGGCCTCGGCCGAGTCGCTGCGCCTGCTGGCCAGCTGGACGGCGGCGGCGCCCGGGGAGGTGCCGGAACCGCGATCGGCCCCGGAGTCCGCACCGGCGCCCGCACCCGAGGCCGAGCCGGAGCCCGGACCCGGTCAGTCGACAGGCCGGTAGTCCTCTTCGCCGGGCGCGACCTGGTCCGATGGTCCCGGGTCCACCGGGACCGCCGGCCCTGTCCGGGGCGCCGTGGACGGCCGTTTACTGGACCTGTGCCGGTCCCGGCCGCCCCCTGCCCGAAACCGGCCGGGAACCCGTCGCAACGGTGAACGCCGGGCGTCCGGAGGGTGTCTGACGGGTGGTTAGGCTGCGGTTCATGGACATGGACAGCACCAGCAGCACCACCGAGTACGACCGGCTGATCGCGCGCCACCACGCCATGCGCCTGCGCCGGCAGATCCTGGCTCCGGCGCCGTCCTTCGCCGCAGCGCCCGCCGGTCCGGGCGGCGCGCCCGGAGACGGCGCCCGCCACGCCGTCCGCCCGGCCGCCGACGGCACCCGCGCCGGCCACGGCGACGACGGCGGGTACGACGGGCGGCACGACGCCGCGGCCGACCAGCGGCTGATCCTGGGCGGCCTCGGCCTGGTCACCCCGTTCGCGGACCTCATCGACCACCTCTACGCGTTCATGTTCCGCCGCCGCCCCTTCCTGCGCGCGCTGTTCCCGGAGTCCATGGAGTTCCAGCAGGTCCACCTGGAGCGGATGTTCGAGTACCTGATCGAGCATCTGGACCGGCCCGACCGGCTCTCCGCCACGCTCGCCCAGCTCGGCCGCGACCACCGCAAGCTGGGCGTGCGCCCGGTCCACTACGAGGCCTTCGAGGAGGCGCTCCGCGAGGCGCTCCGGCTCCGGGCCGGCTCGGCCTGGAGCGCCGAACTGGAGGCCGCCTGGGTGCGGATGCTGCGCTTCGGCGTCCGCTCGATGGTGGCGGGCGCCGAGTCGGCGCTCACCGAGCCGCCGTACTGGCACGCCACCGTCGTCGGCCACGAGCGCCGCCGCGCCGACCTCGCCGTGGTCCGGGTGCGCACCGGCGAGCCGTACCCGTACCGGGCCGGGCAGTACGGGACGGTGGAGCACCCGCTGCGGCCGCACACCTGGCGGCAGTACTCGATGGGCTGCGCCCCGCGCGCCGACAACGAGTTGGAGTTCCACGTCCGGCGCACCGGCCCGGGCGGGGTGAGCGAGGCGCTGGTCGAGCACACCGCCGTCGGCGACCGGCTGCGGCTCGGCCCGCCGCGCGGCACGCTGATGCCGCAGGACGACACCCGGGACCTCCTGCTGGTGGCCGGAGGCACCGGGCTCGCCCCGATGAAGGCGATCGTCGAGGAGCTGGTGGAGCACCGTCCGCGCGGGCGCCGGGTCCACCTGTTCGTCGGGGCGCGGGCCAGGGCCGACCTCTACGACTGGCCGGCCCTGGCCGAACTCGGCGGCCGCAAGCCCTGGTTGGAGCTGATCCCGGTCGCGGACGACGCCGCCGGCGGCCCCGCGGGCCCGGGCGGGCGGCTGGCCGAGGCGGTCAGCCGGGCCGGCGACTGGTCCGAGCACCTGGCCTGCGTCAGCGGCCCGGCCGGCCTGGTCGACGAGGTCCGCACCCGGCTGGTCGCCTCCGGCCTGCCGTCCACCCGGATCCACCACGACCCGGTGCTCGCCCGGCTGTGAGCCCCGCAACCGCGGGCCGGCCCTACCGGTAGCAGTAGGAGTCCGAGGAGGCGTCCCCGCCCGCCAGGTGGGTCTGGTGCACCCGCAGCCCCCGGAAGTCCTCGCCGTGCGGGAAGAACCGCGGGTCCACGGCGAGCCCGCCCCGCTCCGGGTCGGCGTCCAGCTTGACGATCCACGGCTCGATGCCGTCGGGGTAGAACTGGTCGTCCCACGACCCGTACAGCGAGTTGGTGAGGTAGAGCCGCCGTCCGTCCCGGCTGATCTCGACCATCTGCGGGGCGCCGCTCAACGGCCGGTCGGGCTCGGCCGGGTGGGGCGTGCGGGCGGTCACCCCGCCGAGCCGCACCGAGCCGGTGAGGCGGGGGTGGAACGGGTCCGCCACGTCGTACTGCAGCAGCTCGCCGGTGCCCCAGGCGGAGACGTACAGCCAGCGGTCGTCGACCGACAGGTTGATGTCGGTGACCAGCGGCGGCACGGCGCCGAACGGCTGGAGCACGGGCGGCAGGTCCTCGGCCTTCGCCGGCTCGGCGGGGATCTCGATCACCTTGCGCGCGGTGAACGCCTCGCCGTCCCGGTACCATAGCCAGACCGAGGCCGACAGGTCCTCCACATTGGTGACCACCCCGGCGAACCCCCACTCCGCCTGCGGGTCGTGGGCCGGGCGCAGCTCCAGCACCATCTGGTACTGGTCGCCCAGGTCGATCCGCTGGAGGTGGCGCCCCGAGTCCAGCTCCCAGAAGTGCAGCGCGTGGCCGTACTTGCGGCCGAGCAGCAGCTCCGGCACCACGCCGTCCTCGACCATCCACGGGGTGCCCCACTCGCTGGTGACGCCCACGTTGGTGCCCAGGTGCCACCACACGTCGTAGGCGAAGTTCTGCGGGCCGCGCTCGGTCTCCCAGGGGCGCAGCACGTCGAAGGTGCCGTGGTCGAGCAGGGCGACCCCGCCGGGGCCGTCGCCGCCGGCCGCCGCGCCCAGGCAGGACAGGAAGACGCCGTCCGGGCCGCAGTGCAGGGTGTGCGGGCGCGAGTACCCGGCTCTGGCCGCCAGCTCCTCAGCCGTCACCGTCTTCACCAGCCGCGGGCGGACCGGGTCGGGGCGGGTGTCCAGGACGTGCAGCCGCGAGGAGCGCAGGCCCGGCAGCAGCAGGTAGCGCCGCTCGGCGTCGTGGTGGCCGGCGTGGGCGAGCGCGCTGGAGCAGGCGTTCCAGCCGAAGTGGTGCAGTTCGTCGCCGGTCCCGGGCATGTCGGTGAGGTTGAGCACGCGCCCGTAGCTCGGCGACGCCGGGTCGGTGTCGACGGTGATCAGCGCGTCCGGCCGCCGCGCCGAGCGGTCGAAGCCCGCCACGTAGGCGAGCCGCTCCGGCGGCGCGGCGATCGCCTCGGCGGGCGTGCGGTACAGGGAGGGGTCGCTGTGGCCGGGCTGCCGGTCGTGCTGCGGGCCGTGTCCATGCGGCATGCTGGCTCCTCAACTCGCCTGTTCGGCAAGGGAAGTGACAGGGGCCCGGGTAGCCTTCCACAGACCCGCGGGCGCACAGCAGGCGCACGGGGAGCGAGTGGGGGCCGGGGGCGGCGCACCCCCGGCCCCCCGGTCGGGGCGTCGGCCGGGCTCAGCCCACGGCGAGCGGGAAGTACGCCCCGAGCCAGCGGTCCAGTTCGGCGAACACCTGGGTACGGGCGGTCTCGCCGGACAGCACCAGGTCGTGCATGCCGCCCTTGATCCGGACGATCGTCACATGGCGGCCCAGGCGGGGGCCGGCGGCCGCGATGTCGTCGGCGCGCAGCACGGCGTCCGCGTGGTGCAGGGCGGCGTGCCAGCGGGTGGTGGAGACGGAGGCGGTGGAGGCCATCAGCAGCACCGGAACGTCGATCCCGAGCCCGCGCCGCAGCTCCCGGTGGCCGCGCTGGACGGCCGCCAGCCAGCCGGCGAACAGCGGCACGCCCTCGGCCGGCTTGAGCCTCAGGTCGAAGTCCCACTCGCCGCGGAAGTCGCGGTGCAGGCTGTGCACGTAGTGCGGGTTGAGCGCGGAGGGCAGCACCCGGGTGGGCGCGAGGCGGCCGATGGCGTCCAGCGCCGGGGCGCCGAGGGTGCGCACGGCCGCGGCGGCCGGCATGGACAGGAAGGGGCTGTTGAGGAACAGGCCGTCGACCAGTCCCCGCCCGGCGCGGCGCCCGGCCCACAGCGCGGCGATCAGCCCGCCGGTGGAGTGCCCGTTGACCAGCAGCCGGGAGTGGCCGTCCCGCTCCCGGACGACCCGCACCGCCGCGTCCAGCTCCTCGTCGTACGCGGCGAGGTCGCGGACGAAGTTCGGCGAGTGGTGCGGGCGCAGCGAGCGGCCGTACTTGCGCAGGTCGAGCGCGTAGAAGGAGAAGCCGGCGGCGGTGTAGTGGTCGGCGAGGTGGGTCTGGAACCAGTAGTCGTTGTAGCCGTGGATGTACAGGACGGCCCGGTCCGAGCCGGGGACCAGCCGGCGGACCAGGGTGGCCGAGACCTCGCCCTCCTCGTCCGGCCGCAGCGGCAGCTCGGCGGCCTCGTAGGGGGCGCCGAGGATGTCTTCGCGGAACTCCATGGCCACGTGCACCCGCTTTCTGCTCGAAGACTCGGGGAGCACGACGATACCGGCCGGTAGCCTCCGGCGTGACGGCGACTCGGACCGGGCGCCTATGCTGCGCACATGCCCGAGACGCCCGATCCGTCCACCTCGCCCACGGCCACCCCGCCCCCGGCCGACGAGCCCGTACCGGTGGCCCGGCACACCGACCTCGGGCAGGCGAAGCTGCTGCCCGACGTCGACCACGACGGCGGGTGGCTGCTGACCCTGGACGACACCCCGCAGTCCTACGTCGACCTCGGCGACCCGACCCACCTGGAGTTCGAGTACACCCAGCGCCTCGGCCACCTCGTCGACGCGCTCGCCGGGCCCGGCCGCCCGCTGGCCGCCCTCCACCTGGGCGGCGGCGCGCTGACCCTGCCCCGCTACCTGGCCGCCACCCGCCCCGGCTCGCGCCAGCGGGTGGTGGAGGTGGACGGCCCGCTGCTCGACCTGGTCGAGCGGCACCTCCCGTGGCACGGCCCCGGCGTCGACATCACCGCCGAGGTCGGGGACGCCCGCGCCGCCCTCGCGGCCCGCGCCCGGGCCGAACCCGGCGCGCTGGACCTCGTCGTCGCGGACGTCTTCCACGGCTCGCGCACCCCCGGGCACCTCACCTCGGTGGAGTTCCTGCGGCTGGCGGCGGCGGCGCTGCGCCCCGGCGGCTGCTACGCGGCGAACCTCGCCGACGGCCCGCCGCTCGCCTTCGCCCGCGCCCAGGCGGCGACGCTGCTCGCCGTCTTCCCGCAGGCCTGCCTGATCGCCGAGCCGCCGGTGCTGCGCGGGCGGCGGTACGGCAACATCCTGCTGGTCGGCTCGACCGGGCCGCTGCCGGTCGAGGACCTCGCCCGCCGGCTGGCCGCGGACATCTTCCCGGCCCGGCTCACCGAGGGCGCCGACCTCGCCGCCTTCGCCGCCCGCACGGCGCCGGTCACCGACGCCACCGCCACCGACTCCCCGCCGCCCCCGGACGGCGCGTTCAGCGTCGGCTGAGCGGTTCGGCGCGCCGACGCCGTGCGGACCCGCGTCGGCGCGCCCCCCGGTGTCAGAATCGGCGGGTCCGGGCGGGGACACCCGCCACCTCCGAGGGAGCGAGCGAGAGATGAGCAGCGTGGAGCGTCCTGAGCTGGCGGCGGTGCCCGAGACGGCGCTGTGGACGCTCTGGCACCGGGTCGTCGAGGCCCGCCGGCCGGACACCGTGCTGCCCGACCCCAAGGCCGTCGAGCTGGTCGGGCGGATCGACTTCCCCTTCGCCGAGCGCTTCGGCAGCAGCGCCCTGGTGTCCCAGCTCCAGGGCCTTCGGGCGCGCTGCTTCGACCGCGAGGTGGCCGACTTCCTGGCCCGCCACCCGCGCGGGACGGTCGTCGGCCTCGGCGAGGGCCTGGAGACCCAGGCCTGGCGGGTCGACAACGGCCGCGCCCACTGGCTCTGCGTCGACCTGCCCGAGACCGCCGCGCTGCGCGAGCGCCTGCTGCCGCCCGACGAGCGGCACCGCATCCTGCCCGTCTCGGCCACCGATCCGGCCTGGATGGACGCGGTCGACCCGGCCGCCGCCGCACAGGGCCTGCTGATCACCGCCCAGGGCCTGCTGATGTACCTGCGCCCCGCCGAGGTGCGGGCGCTGCTCGCGGCCTGCGCCGAGCGGTTCCCCGGGGCGTCCATGGTGCTGGACACGGTGCCGCGCTGGTTCAGCGCCCGGTCGGTGCGGGGCAGGCTGCGCGACCGCTACTACCAGGCGCCGGCGATGCCGTTCGGGATGGACGCGGACGAGCGGGCCAAGCTGGCCACCGCCCACCCGGGCGTCACCGGGGTCCGCGAGGTCTACCCCGAGGGCGGCCGCGGGGTCCTGCGCGCCCTGCTCCCGGCGGCGGCTCGGGTCAAGGGGCGCCCGTCGGTGATCGCGCTGCGCTTCGCGGACCGCCGGGCGGACCCGGGCGGCGGCACGGTCGGCGCGGGCGGTGGTGCGGGGGCGGGAACCGGGCAGCGGCTCCGTACGTCGTAGCCTGCGGTGATCGGCCGGGGGGACGGGCCGCCCGGCACGTTAGGCTGCCCTCTCGGGGAGCGGCCTGGTGCCGCCATCGGACGACGTCGGGACCGGCGTGCGGGCCGCGGGGACCTGACCGGCCCCGGACGACCGCCGCGGGCCCCGTCCTGCCACGGAGGTACTGGCCTTGCTGCACATCGACGCCTGGATCGAAGGCGTACCACCGGGCGCGGTCTACGCCCTGGTGGGTCTGATCATCGGATTCGAGTCGCTGGGGATTCCGCTTCCCGGCGAGATCGCCCTGGTCTCGGCCGCCCTGCTGTCCGCGCGCGGCGTGGTCAGCCCGGTCTGGGTGGCGGTCTGCGCGATCCTCGGCGCGATCATCGGTGACTCGGTCGGCTACTCGATCGGCCGCAAGGGCGGCAAGCCGCTGTTCGAGAAGCTCGGGCGGAGGTTCCCCAAGCACTTCGGCCCCGGCCACCTGGCCACCGCCGAGCGCTCCTTCCAGAAGTGGGGCATGTGGGCGGTCTTCTTCGGCCGCTTCATCGCCCTGCTGCGCATCTTCGCAGGTCCGCTGGCCGGAGCGCTGAAGATGCCATACTGGAAGTTCCTGATCGCCAACGTGCTCGGCGGCATCGTCTGGGCCGGCGGCACGACCCTGCTGGTCTACCAGGTCGGCAAGGTCGCCGAGCAGTGGCTGTCGAAGTTCTCCTGGATCGGCCTGCTGGTCGCCGCGGCCGGCGGCGCCCTCTCGGCGTGGCTGATGAAGCGCCGGGCGGCCAAGGCCGCCAAGGCCCACGAGGCCGAGGACGCCGCTGCGAAGGACACCGCCGCGCAGGACGGCACGGCCGCCACCCCGACGGTCACCGCGCCCGCCGCGGACTGACCGACCCGGACCCTCCCGGGTCCACCCCGGGCCCGCCCGGACCGTCACGCCCGCCGCTGCCCGGACACCTCCGGGCAGCGGCGTTCGCGTGAGACAGCACCGAGAACGACGAAGAAGTGGGTACAGCAATGCGGATCGGACTCCTGGGCACCGGCCCCTGGGCGGAGCGGGTGCACGCGCCCGTCCTGGCGGAGCACCCCGGCACCGAGTTCGCGGGCGTCTGGGGCCGCCGCCCCGAGGCGGCCGCCGCGCTCGGCGGACGGTACGGCGTCCCCGGCCACGCCGACCTCGACCGGCTGCTCGCCGAGGTCGACGCCGTCTCCATCGCCGTACCCCCGACCGTGCAGGCCGACCTCGCGGTGCGCGCCGCCGGGGCCGGCTGCCACCTGCTGCTCGACAAGCCCGTGGCGCTCACCGTCCCCGACGCCCGCCGGGTGGTCGAGGCGGCCGAGGCCAACCGCGTCGCCTCGGTGGTCTTCTTCACCGTCCGCTTCGGCGGCGACCAGCTGCCCTGGATCGAGGAGCAGGCGGCCGTCGGCGGCTGGTTCACCGGCCGCTCGGACTGGTTCGGCTCGGTGTTCGCCCCCGACTCCACCAGTCCCTACGCGGCCTCGCCCTGGCGCGAGGAGAAGGGCGCGCTCTGGGACGTCGGCCCGCACGCGCTCTCCGTGCTGCTGCCGGTCATCGGCGACGCCACCTCCGTCACCGCCGTGGCCGGCCCGCTGGACACCGTCCACCTGGTGCTGCGGCACGTCGGCGGCGCCTCCAGCACCCTCGGGCTGAGCCTGACCACCCCGGTCGCCGGCGGCGGCACCGGGATGGAGCTGCGCGGCGAGTCCGGCACCGTCCGGCTCCCCGCGCGCGGCGAGGGGCCGATCGCGGCCTACCACCGCGCCCTGGACGCCCTGGCGAGCGCCGCCCGCACCGGCGAGCCGCACCCGTGCTCGGCCGCCTTCGGCCTGCGCACCGTCGAGATCCTGGCCGCCGCCGAGCGCTCGCTGGCCACCGGGGCCACCGTCGAGGTCTGAGCCGGACCGCCCCCAGCCCCCGCCCGCCGTCAGCCGCGCAGCAGCAGGTCCGCGAACTCCCGCACCCGCTCCTCGGTGATGCCCTCGCGCTGCTCGACGGCGAGCGGGTGGTCGGTCGGCTCCAGCTCGATCAGCGGGCGCAGGCCCACCGCCCGGGTGCGGACATGGGTCTTGAGCAGCAGCGTGGACTCCGGGTAGACCGGCAGCTCGGTCGTCAGCCAGCCGAAGTACGGCGGCTCCTGCTCCCGCGCCGGGTCCTCCCACAGGTCGTGCGCCCGGGCGAAGCTGGCCTCGCTCAGCGACACCCAGACGCCCCAGGAGAAGGGGTCGCCGCCGTCCAGCACCGGGATCTCGATCAGGCCGTGGACGTAGAAGTGGCTCCCCTTGATCACACACTGGTCGCCGGTGAGTTCGCTGTCCCTGCGCCGGGCGTAGCGCGGCTTCCAGTTCACCGGGGCCGGGGAGCCGTACGAGCGCGGCGGGCCGTCGTGCCGCCCGTTGCAGCAGGAGCAGGCGAATGCGTGTTCGGTGGCGGGCATGGCACAGAGCATAGACAAGCCCGCGGCGGCCGCTGTCGGCGCCCCGTGCGAGGGTGGAGGGGTGAACCTGGACGACCTGGTCCGGCTGCGCCGGGCCCGCGATGCGATGGACCGCGACTACGCGCGGCCGCTGGACGTGCCGGCGCTGGCGAGGGTGGCGCTGATGTCGCCCGGGCACTTCTCGCGCAGCTTCCGGGCGGCGTTCGGGGAGACGCCGTACAGCTACCTCATGACCCGGCGGATCGAGCGGGCCAAGGCGCTGCTGCGGCGCGGGGACCTGTCGGTCACCGAGGTGTGCTTCGCGGTGGGCTGCACCTCGCTGGGGTCGTTCAGCACGCGGTTCACCGAGCTGGTGGGGGAGAGCCCGAGCGCCTACCGGGCGCGCGGCCACGCGGACGGCGCGGCGATCCCCGCGTGCTACGCGAAGCTCTACACCCGGCCGGTCAGGAAGACCGGTCAGGAACGGAGAAGCGAAACGCCCGCCCCACCCGTAGCGTGAGCCCCATGGACATCAAGCTTGCACAGTGCTTCATCGCCGTCGACGACCACGACAAGGCGCTCGCCTTCTACCGCGACGTCCTCGGCCTGGAGGTGCGCAACGACGTGGGCTTCGAGAACATGCGCTGGGTGACGGTCGGCGCCCCTTCGCAGCCGGACGTGGACATCGTGCTGGAGCCCCCGCTGGCGGACCCGAACGCCTCGCCGGCCGACCGGCAGGCGATGGCCGAGCTGCTGGCGAAGGGCCTGCTGCGGGCGGTCATCTTCGCCACCGAGGACTGTGACGCGACCTTCGAGCGGATCCGCGCCGCCGGCGGCGAGGTGCTCCAGGAGCCGATCGACCAGCCCTACGGAGTGCGCGACTGCGCCTTCCGCGACCCGGCCGGCAACATGCTGCGCTTCACCCAGCCCCTCCGGAAGTGAGCCGTTGGCAGGCTGCCCGGCGGTCCGTCTGACAACGGATCTTGCTTGATCGTGGCCGATGCGGCGATGCG
>NZ_JBHVER010000231.1:0-11803 GCF_042802195.1 Kitasatospora sp. NPDC057500
CTCCCCTCGCGCGGGGCGGGCGGCGGCCCCGACAGGCGCACCGGCGTCCCGCAGCAGCCCTACGGGTTCGCCGGGATCAGACCGGGGCGTCGACCTTCTCGACCGGTCCGAAGTCGCGGAAGGTGCCGTAGGTGCGAACCCGGAGGCCCTCCGCCTCGGTCAGCCGGTCGAAGCGGACCGTGCGGCCCTGGGCGTCGATCCACTGGTCGAGCCGGAAGCTCGTCACGTTCTTGCCCTTGAGGAGCTTGTACAGCTCGGCCTCGACCGGCTTGATCCGCTCCAGGTCGACCGTGCCGGCGAGATGGAAGCACGGCGTGCCGTCGCAGTCCTCGATGCCCTTGCGGGCGGAGGGGCCGAGGGAGAGAAGCACCTTGGCGTAGCCGTGGTAGTCGGCGATCCGGTCGCCGAGCGGGGAGGTGCTCCAGCTGTCGTCGAGCCTGATGTAGGTGGTGCCGTCGTCGGTGACGACCACCGTGGGGCCGTCGCCGCCACGGACGGTGACGAGGCCCGACTTCACGGTCTCCGCGAGCCGGCCGGTGCGGACCGGGCCGTTGAGGTTCACCCGGCCGTTGACGGCCGTGCTGACCGGGCCGCCCTCGGACTTGAAGTCCTGGGTGGCCGCGTACGGCGCCCGCTCCGCCAGGGCGAGCGCCTGTGCGGGGTCGAACCCCGAGGGCGTGGGCGCGGGATCCGTCACGGGTGCGGCCGACGGCGCGGTGGCGGACGCCGTCGCCGCCTCGGCGGTGGCGGTCGGGCTCACGGTCGGGCTCACGACCGAGGACGCGGACGCGGACGCGGCCGGCGCCGCGTCGTCGTCGCAGCCGACCAGTCCGACGAGAGAAATCATCACAGCGGTGGCGAACACAGTGGAGCGACGCATGGTCAGAACCGACCCCTAGGACGACGAAGAGACGGGGCATCCTGGCACAGGGGCCGGTCCGTGATCGAACCGTTTTATGAACTCCCGGTCCGCTCCCGGCGCCGGACCACCGCGACTCCCGCGTCCAGGTCGACCCCCGCTCCCGGCGGAGCGCCGGCGTGCTCGTCGTCGCGCAGGACCAGCCGGGCCTGGCGCTGCTCGATCTGGACGCGCTTGTTGGCGTTGAACAGCGCGTGCAGCTCCTCGACCGCCGTCATCCCGAGGCCGCCGGCCACCGTCCCGGCACGTGACCGCCGCCGACGCCCGCTCCGCAGCGCCGCCACCGTGAACAGCACCGTCATCAGCACCGCAGCCGCCAGGGCGACCGTCACCACCATCACCATGACCCGCCCAACGACCGCGCCGCGCCCGATCGTTCCGGCCTTGCCCGCCGCGCAGGAAGTCGGACCCGCCGACTTCCTGCGCCGGCCGAGCGCTACGCCCCGGCCGCCACCGCCTCCTCGTCCGCGACCTCCAGGCCGTAGGCGACGACCGCCTGCCGCAGGCCGCCGGGGTAGCCGGCCAGGGCGGGGGTGAAGTCCCAGTTCCCGGCCTCGTCGCGGTCGAAGCGGCCGAGCCGCATCGCGATGTTGGACTCCGCGCCGTCCGCCAGGTGCACGATCGCCGCGTCCTGGTCGGCGCCCGCTTCGAGGATCAGCGCCGGTCCGGCGAACCCGCCCATGGTGGCATCGGGGTGGTTCTCGGTGTCGGCGGCGGCGATGATCACGAGTCGGTCCGCCTCGGCGGGGAGCGCCTCGAAGTCGACCATCAGACAGGCGTTGGCGTCCTCGTAGCCGGTGACCAGCCGGACGGAGCCGTCGGGCGTGGAGCCGTTGTTGTAGAAGACCAGGTGGTCGTCGGAGAGCGCGCGGTTGCTCCGGCAGACCAGGGCGGCGATGTCGTACTCCTCCTCGCCGGTCCAGTGCAGCAGGAGCCGGGCGGGCTCGGCGGCCACCTCGATCGCCGGCTGTTCGCCACCAGCAGTCTCGGCATGGGCCGGCGCGAAGATCTCGTGGAAGCCGTGGTGCTTGAGCAGGCCGACCAGCTCGGAACCGTTGATCAGCGTGATCGGCTTGCCGGACACGAACTGGTGCGAGCTGGGCCCGAACTTGCTGGTGGTGACCAGCACCGCCTTGGTGGCGGCCGCGTCGTGCTGCAGGGTGCCGAAGAGGTCCCGGACGGCCGACGGCGTCACCGTGTCCCGGTACCGCTTGACCTGCACGATCACGTTGCCGCCCCGGAACGGGTCGGTGTCGATGCCGCGCACGTCCACCCCGCCGTCCTTCGACCGGGCCGTGAGCTCGACCCGCATGCCCATGGACTCCATCAGCCGGGCTATCAGCTGCTCGAACTCGATCGGGTCCATGGCCAGAAGGAGCTGGAGTTCGCGCACCCGCCGCGCCAACCGGCCGCGGTTCGCATTGGTGTCGTCGCGGAGGTGCCGGAACAGCATGCGCTGCGCGCGGCGCTCGGCGGTGTCGGGGTTGCTGAGGCGGTGGAGCTTGCGGCTCCGGGACATAGGTACTCCCTCGAACGTGCCGGGACGGACGAGTCGTCAGGCACGTGTCAGAAATGGCGAATTCAGGACGGACTGGGTGATCCCCCGCGGATAAGCGAGTAGGTTACCGCCGCTGGACGAACGATCTCGACAACTTCGCTACAAGCAGGCCCCGGCGCGCATCTGTGGACCGCCTTGTTGGAACCATCCCCACCAGCTGCCTGTGAACACGATCGATGGGGGTTGCGATGGACACTCGGACCAAGGACGCGAAACAACTGCCCGCCCCGTCCCGGCCACCCGAGGCGGTCGCCCGCGTGGTGATCCCGGGCCTGCTCCTCCTGGCCGGACTCGCCACCGCCGTTCTCGGCTTCATCCGGTTCGTCGACGCGAACGACGTGGCCGTGGCCTACCGCTCCGCCCCGGTGTGCGGCGCGGCAGGGCATACGGCCGGGACCGACTGCGTGCGCCGCGAGACCGGCAAGGTCACGGACCGGTACACCGTGGAGGGCGATGGAACCACCTACCTGGTGAAGGTGGCGCGCGAGGCGTCCCCCGAACAGCGCTACGAGGTCGACCGGGACTTCTACTCCGCCACGAAGGTCGGCGTGGACGTGGACCTGACGGTCTACCGGGGGCGGGTGGCCGAGGTCTCCTACCAGGGGCACCGCACCACGAACGCGGGCACGCCCTGGCTGTCCTCCCTCGGGGTGGCCCTCCTCGCCGGGCTGGGGGCGGCACTCGCGATCACCGGCCTGACCTGGTCGCGGGTGGGCGCGCGAGCGGCCTCGTTCGCCGCCTCCATGGGCGGCTTCACCGGCGCCATGGCGATGATCGGCTGTCTCGTCCTCATGACCGCGCAACTGTCACCGGTCGCCCTCCTGGCCGTCCCGGTCCTCGGCTGGCTGTTCATGACCGCCGCCGCCACGATCGTCGTCCGGGACTCCTGACGCTCCCGCGCCTACGCTTCCGGCATGGCGACGAACAGCGGTGACCTCCTCCTCATGACCACCACCCACGACGACGAGGCGAAGGCCCGGACCCTCGCGGCGGACGTCGTACGGGCCCGGCTCGCGGCCTGCGCGCAGGTGTACCGGGTCCAGTCGGTGTACTGGTGGGAGGGCGCGGTCCAGGACGCGGCCGAGTGGCGGATCGACTTCAAGACCCGCACCGAACTCGCCGACGCCCTGACGGACTTCGTCGACGGGCACCACGACTACGAAACCCCCGAGGTCATCGCCGTCCCCGTAGTGGCGGGCAGCGCCGCCTACCTGGAGTGGGTGAGGGCGGAGACGGCGAGGAAGCGGTGAGAGCGCGGGAAGCCGGTGGAGCCGACTTCCCGCGCGGGGTTCAGGGGCGGTAGGAGCAGCGGTCGGCGGGTCCGACGCACCGGCCGACCGTGGGGCCGCCGGTCAGAACCAGTGCAGGCAGAACGGGGGGTGGTCGGTGCGGAAGAGGGTGTCGGCCCTGGTGGCGGCCTCGGGGTGGTGGGCGCGGATGTGGCCGGCGCGGACGAGGGTGGTGGGGGCGGTGCCGCCGAGGTAGATGGAGCCGAGGTCGCTGACGTCGAGCGTCAGGTCGGGCTCCTGGTCGGTGGGGGTGCACTCGGCCTTGCCGTCGCGGACGGTCAGCAGGTAGCGGCCGTGCTCGCCGAGGAAGCGGTCCTCGACGTCGAGGACGAGCTCGCCGTCGGCGAACCAGCCGCGCGCGGTCAGGGCGCGCGGGATGTCCAGCAGGCGCACCCAGAGCCAGTCCATGCCCGAGCCCGCCACCCCGGCCCGGAAGTCCGCGAGCTGCCAGCGCAGCGGGTGGTCGGCGGGGACGTGCTTGAACACGATCTCGGTGATCAGGTCGTGGCCGAGCGCGTACCGGGCCAGGGCCGTGTACGCCGTGTCGTCCAGGGCGATGATCTCGTCCACCGTCAGGGTCACCGTGCGCCGGACGGCGTCGGGGACGCCGTCGCTGAGCGAGTAGCTGGCGTACCCGTCCGGGATGCCGTCGGCGTCGCGGTGGAGGGCGATGTAGCGCGGGGCCGCGGAGATCGGGGGCTGTCCGGCGCGCAGCTCCCACCAGCGGTGCGGCCGGGAGATCGCGCCTGGCTGGGCGCGGCGGTAGCGGTCGTAGAGGTCCTCCAGGATGTCGCGGCACTCGCCGCTGCGCAGCACCTCCACCGAGCCGGCGTCCGCACCCGCGCCCGCCGCCCGGGCGGCGGCGAGGTCGGCCCGCTCGCGCAGCACCGTCAGCCGCCCCGTGTAGGTCGCGGGCCCGTAGCCGAACCTGCGGTAGATCACGGCCTCGGAGGCCAGCAGCACCGAGATGACCTCCCCCCGCTCACGCAGTTCGGCGAGCTGGTGGCGCATCATCGCGGTGAGCACGCCGCGACGCCGGTGCGAGGGGGCCACGCCCACCACGGTCACCCCGGCGACCGGGACGACGGCCTCCCCGGGGAGGGTGAGCTCGAAGGAGTACGCCCCCGCCGTCCCCACGGGCCGCCCGTCCGCCACGGCCAGCACGCCGCGGTCCATCTCGACCGCCGACCACCAGGCCCCGCCGCCGTCCTCGCCGGTGGGCTCCGGGAAGCGTCCGAACGCCGCGTGGAAGGTGTCGACGAAGACCTCGCGGTCCTGCTCGGTCGTGGAACGGATCTCCATCACTGCTGCTGCCTCCAGGGTCACGGACACCACGCACGTGGTCTCCGGCCACCATGCAACGCCACCCGCCGACGAGGTCAAGCGAATTAGCTCACACGTGGCGGAGCACGGGGCGGAGGGCGGGGCGGACCAGGAGGCCGAGGAGGGCGCCGAGGGCGAGGCCGAGGAGGGAGTCCAGGGCGTCCTGGCCGTCGCAGGCGCGGCCGAGGGCGGGGACGGCGAACTGGGCGGCCTCCAGGGCGAAGGGGAGGAGGGCGCCCGCGGCGAGCACGGCGGCGGCGCGACGGCGGGAGCCGGCGAGGGCGGCGGCCAGGCCGATCGGGGCGAACACCAGGACGGCGA
The DNA here is from genome assembly GCF_042802195.1 of Kitasatospora sp. NPDC057500. Lineage (NCBI taxonomy): Bacteria > Bacillati > Actinomycetota > Actinomycetes > Kitasatosporales > Streptomycetaceae > Kitasatospora > Kitasatospora sp. NPDC057500. The sequence continues at coordinate 5,411 of NZ_JBHVER010000231.1, forward strand.
GGTCGGCCTGCCGGGAGGCGAGCCACTCCCCCGGCGGGCGCGGGCCGATTCCGTCGAGCGTGCAGTGGCGGACGACGCCCGCCCAGGAGAGGTCCTGCCAGAACGGGCGCGGGTGTTCGGGGAGCAGCGTCAGCGTCGCCACCCCGCCGAGCGCGAGCAGCAGCACGAAGCCGACCGCCCAGTGGGTGCGCAGCAGCCGCCCCACCTGGCGGTTCAGCAGCGCCGCCGGGACGAGCGAGGCGAGCAGCCCGGGCCAGAACATCGGCAGCCCGTTCAACACGGTTTTGATCACGCCCCGACGGACGCCGCCGACGCCCGCGCGGTTCTCCTCCGGGCGGTGTTCGTCTTCGACCGACCCTTGGGCTGACGGGCTGTTAGAGTCGTCCGGCATCACGACCGAGGGGGTCACCCGATGAAGTCCCGTGCACTCGCGCTCGCCGTGGGCGTCGCGGCCGTCGTGCTGATCGTCGTCGCCTTCCGACCGACGGACGAAGCGCCGAGGCCCGATCCGCCGAAGCCGGGCGCACCGGCCGACGCCTACGCACCCTCCGCCATGCCCTCGGTGCCGGGGGCCGAGGACAGCGCCGCCGCCTTCACCCGGTACGTCGAGCAGCACGGCACCGAGGAGGAGCGGGAGGCCGTCCTGGGCCACGTCACCAGGCTCAACCGGGCGGTGCAGCAGGACGACCACGTCAACACCTACCTCGCCACCGACTTCCCGGAGGCGGTGGACGCCCGGACCCGCGCCGTCATCCGCGCCTACCTGAAGTGGGCCGGGCCGAACGAACCGGCCCGGATGCTCGTCCTCTACGACGGCGCGGGCCGCGTGATGGGCGCGATCCGCGTCGCCGACTGGAGCTGACGCGTCAGGCCGACGTCATGGCGTCGCGCACCCCGCGCGACATCCGCTCGGCGACGGCGGCGACGAGCGCGCGCGGGCGGCGCGGGTTGAGGTGGGCGCCGAGCTGGTTGCTCAGCCCGGGCACGACGTAGGAGCGGTCGGCGTCCAGGGCCTTCAGGGCCGCCCGGACGACCGCCTCCGGGGTGGTGAACGAGCCGGTGACGGCGGCCTTCCGGGTGCCGATGACGTCGAAGAACCCGGTCTCCACCGGCCCCGGGCAGACGGCCAGCACGCGGATGCCGCGCCGCCGGTACTCCTGGCGCAGGGCGAGGCTGAAGTTGAGCAGGAAGGTCTTCGACGGACCGTAGACGGCGAAGTACGGGGTGGGCTGGAAGGCCGCCGTGGACGCCACGTTGACCACCGCGCCCCGGCCGCGCGCGAGCATGCCGGGCAGCAGTTCATGGGCGAGGTCGACCGGCGCGACGACGTTGACCATCAGCTGGTCGTGGTCGCGCCGCGGGTCGATCGTCTCGAACGGGCCGCAGGTGCCGAAGCCCGCGTTGTTGACCAGCAGGTCCACGGACAGGCCGCGGTCGGCGAGTCCGGCACCGATCCGGCGGGCGGCGTCGGGGGCGGCGAGGTCCTGGACGAGGACGTGGGCGGTGACTCCGTGGGCCTCGCCGAGTCGCTCGGCGAGGTCGCGCAGGCGGTCGGCGGAGCGGGCGACCAGGACGAGGTCGTGACCGCGCGCGGCGAGCCGGGCGGCGAACTCGGCGCCGAGGCCGGAGGACGCGCCGGTGATCAGAGCGGTGGTGGCAGTACGCACGGTGGCACTCCTTGGTCTCGCAAACTGTGACACGAGAGTATCGGATAACCATGAATCTGCAACAGTGATGTTTCAGTTAATGCCCGAACCGATTCTCCGCTGTACCGTTCCCGGGTACGTCCGAGCTGGAGGCACCGCCCATGACCCACACGCCGCCCGGCCGCCCGCTGCGCGCCGACGCCGAACGCAGCATCCGCGCGATCCTCGCCGCGGCGGAGCGCGTCCTCGCCGCGACCCCCGGCGCGTCCATGGAGCAGATCGCGGAGGCCGCCGGGGTCACCCGCACCACCGTCCACCGCCGGTTCGCCAACCGGCAGGCGCTGATCGACGCGCTCGCCGCCGAGGCCGCCGCCAAGCTCGCCGAGGCCATCGAGGACGGCCACCCCGACACCGCTCCGCCACTGGTCGCACTGCACCGGGCGACCGCCAACGTGCTGCGGGTGAAGGCCGCCTGGGGCTTCGCCCTCGGCCCGGTCGCCGCCCGGAGCGAGCGGGCCGCCCGGATGCACGACGAGATCGCCCGCCGCTGCCTCGAACTGCTCGGCCGGATCCGCGAACAGGGGGTCATCGCCGCGGACGCGGACCTGGAGTGGGTCCGCCGGGTCTACTACGCGCTCATCGGCGAGGTCATGCACGGCACCGCCGCAGCCCCGCCGGCCGACACGGAAGCGGACGCGCTGGCGGCCCGGATCGTCGACACCCTGCTGTACGGCGTGGGCCCGCGCACCACGCGCTGACGCGTCGGCGGGCGCGCCCGACCGCGCGCTCGCACGGTCGGCCCCGCACCTCCTACGCAGGCCAGGGCGCCACCGCCCCAACTCGCCCATATCCCATGACAATCACCCATATCCCTCGATCGAGGGAACTATCGCGCGTGTCCCCACTTTTTCGGTCCGATGAGGCAGCATCAGCACGTCCGCGCCCGAACGACCTTCCGTCCGGGCGGTAGAACCGGCCCCTGGGACCCGCCCGTGACCACCTCCGCCCCCGTGTGGGACTGCCCCTTCAACCACACCGACGGCCTGGAGTTCGACCCCCTCCTCAAGCGCCTGCTGACCGAGGAGCCGATCGCCAGGATCCGGCTGCCGCACGGCGAGGGCGAGGCCTGGCTCGCCACCCGCTACGAGGACGTCCGCGTCGTCACCACCGACCGCCGGTTCAGCCGCGCCGCCGGGATCGGACGTGACCTGCCCCGGATGACGCCCGCCCCGATCGCCCAGGTCGAGTCGATCAACCTGATGGACCCGCCGGCCCACAACCGGCTGCGCCGCCTGGTCGCCCAGGGATTCACCAACCGCCAGGTGGAGCGGATGCGCGCGCACACCCAGCGGGTCGTCGACAGCTACTTCGACGAGATGGAGGAGCACGGCGCGCCCGCCGACCTGGTCCGCTTCCTCTCCGCCCGGCTGCCGCTCACCACCATCTGCGAGCTGCTCGACATCCCCGCCGCGGACCGCGCCGAACTCCGCGGCCACGCCGTCGCGATGATGTCCATGGGCCCGGGCAGCGGCGCCGGCCAGGTCACCGCCAAGGCCGCCCTGCGCGCCTACTTCGCCGAACTCACCGCCGCCCGCCGCCGCTCCCCCGGCGAGGACCTCGTCAGCGCGCTCGCCACCGCCCGGGACGGCGCCGAACTGCTGGACGACGACGAACTCGCCGTGATGGCCATGGTCCTGCTGGTCACCGGCCACGACACCAGCACCTACCAGCTCTCCAACATCACCTACACCCTGCTCACCCACCCCGAGCAGCTCGCCAAGCTGCGCACCGACCCGGACCTGCTGCCGCGCGCGCTGGAGGAGCTGCTGCGCTTCATCCCGTTCCGCCAGGGCGTGGGCATCGCCCGCGTCGCCACCGAGGACGTCGAGCTCGGCGGCGTGCTGATCAGGGCCGGCGAGCCGGTGCACGTCTCCTACCTGGCCGCCAACCGCGACCCGGCGGTGTACGAGCGCCCCGACGAGCTCGACCTCGACCGCGGCGCACCCACCCACATGACCTTCGGCTACGGCACCCACCACTGCCTCGGCTCCCACCTGGCCCGGATGGAGCTCCAGGTGGCCATCGGCACCCTGCTGAACCGGTTCCCCGGGCTGCGGCTGGCCGTGCCGCCCGCCGAGCTGGACTGGCAGACCGGCTCGATCTGGCGCTACCCGCAGACCCTGCCGGTCGCCTGGTGACCCCCCGCCGTACCCGGCCGCAACCGTAGGCCCGGGCCACCAGCCCGGGCCCGCCAGACGGGAGACCCCCACCCATGGCAACTCTCTGCAGACCCGCCATCGCCGTACCCGAGCACGTCATCACCCTCGACGAGACCCTCGAACTGGCCCGCACCCTGCACGCCGACCACCCGCAACTCGGGCTCGCCCTGCGGCTGATCGAGAACACCGGGGTACGCACCAGGCACCTGGTCCAGCCCATCGAGGAGACCCTGCACCACCCCGGATTCACCGTCCGCAACACCGTCTACGAGCGGGAGGCCAAGCGCCGCGTCCCCGAGGTGGTCGAGCGCGCCCTCGGCCACGCCGAACTCGCCGCCCGGGACATCGACCTCATCCTCTACGTGTCCTGCACCGGCTTCATGATGCCCTCGCTGACCGCGTGGCTGATCAACTCCATGGGGTTCCGCTCCGACACCCGGCAGCTGCCGATCGCCCAGCTCGGCTGCGCGGCCGGCGGCGCCGCCGTCAACCGGGCGCACGACTTCTGCCGCGCCTACCCCGGCGCCAACGTGCTGATCGTCGCCTGCGAGTTCTGCTCGCTCTGCTACCAGCCCACCGACATCGGCGTCGGCTCGCTGCTCTCCAACGGCCTGTTCGGCGACGCGATCGCCGCCGCGGTGCTGCGCGGCCGCGGCGGCACCGGCGTCCACCTGGAGCGCAACGGCTCGCACCTGGTGCCGGACACCGAGAACTGGATCTCCTACGGGGTCAAGGACACCGGATTCCACTTCCAGCTGGACAAGCGCGTACCGGGCACCATGGAGATGCTCGCCCCCGCCCTGCGCGCACTGGCCGTCGAACACGCCTGGGACATCTCCGGCCTCGGCTTCTACATCGTGCACGCCGGCGGCCCGCGGATCCTCGACGACCTCTGCCACTTCCTCGACCTGGAGCCGGTCGCCTTCCGGTTCTCCCGGGCCACGCTCACCGAGCGGGGCAACATCGCCAGCGCCGTGGTCTTCGACGCGCTGGCCCGGATGTTCGAGGAGGGCGGGGTCGAGGACGGCACCCAGGGGCTGATCGCGGGTTTCGGTCCGGGCATCACCGCCGAGATCTCGCTGGGCAGTTGGGCCGGGAAGCCGCTGGGGGCGGTGGTCCCGCGGCGGTCGCGCGCGATCGAGGGCGCAGAGCTGACGCGCACTCACCGGACGGCCCCCCTGCTGCGTCCGGCCGGGACTACGATCACCGAATGACCGATACCACGGGTGCCACGAACGCCACCGGCACCACCACGACCACCGGCACCACCGGGATCACCGGTGCCAGTGGGGCCTCCGACGGCGCCGCGACGCCGGACCGCGCCGGGGCCCCGCTGATCCCCAGACCGCCGCGCCCCGCCGAGGCCGCCCGGGCCGACGAGCTGGCCGCGCTCTTCCCCGCCCTGCACGCCCCGCAGTACTGGGCCTGGGGCCGCTACGACGCGCAGTTCTCCACCGTTCTGCCGCCGGACGAGCTGGTCACCAACATCCACCTGGTGGGCTTCACCGACGGCGGCCGGGTGGTGCTCTGCCGCGACGACCGCGACCACTGGTTCCTGCCCGGCGGCACCCGCGAGAACGGCGAGTCGGTGGACTCCTGCCTGGTCCGCGAGCTGCGCGAGGAGGCCGGCGCCCGGCTGCTCGGCGAGCCGGTCTGGCTGGGCGCGCACCGCTGCGTGACCGACGACCCGGTGCCCTACCGGCCGTGGCAGCCGCACCCCGAGAAGGCCTGGCTCTGGGGCTGGGCCGAGGTCACGGTGGACTCCGTGCCGACCAACCCGGACGACGGCGAGCAGGTGGTCGAGGTCCGCGCGGCGGAGCCCGCCGAGGCGCGTCGGCTGCTGCTGAACGGCCACGATGCGTGGTGGGGCGAGCTGATCGGCCTGGCGGTGGAGCTGCGGTCGCGTCCGCGCTGAGCCGCGGCCGTTCCCCGGTCCGCGGAAGATCACCCGCGGGCCACCGGAAGACCACCGGAATGGCGCAGCAGCGGGCCACGGTGTCCGATATACGGTGGTATGACTCGAAGGGACTCGGGTCCGTCTCGGGCCCGCACCGACGGGAGCCGTCATGGACAACTACCCGCTGCTCAACATCTTCTGGACGATGCTGGAGCTGTTCCTCTGGATCCTCTGGTTCTTCCTGCTGTTCAAGATCATCACGGACATCTTCCGCAGCCAGGACATGGGAGGCTGGGCCAAGGCCGGCTGGCTGCTCCTGGTGATCCTGCTGCCGCTGATCGGCGTGCTGGTGTACGTGATCGCGCGTGGCAGGAGCATGGGTGAACGCGACGTCGAGCAGGCCCAGAAGGCCGATGCCGCGTTCAAGGCGTACATCCGCGACGCGGCGAGCACCACACCCGGCGCGGGGCCCGGGGAGGGGCCGCCCAGCCGGAGCCACGTCGACGACCTGGCCAAGCTGGCCGACCTCAAATCGAGCGGGGCCATCTCCGAGGAGGAGTACCAGCGGGCGAAGGACAGGCTGCTGGTGTGACAGGAGCGGGGGCGGCCGGTGGACGGGTGGCCACCGGCC